>CAZRIU010000137.1:0-1553 GCA_964600245.1 uncultured Dehalococcoidales bacterium | reverse complement strand
ACCTCGGCGAAATACTCGTCGAGCCCTATCTCATCAGCGACCCACTTGGCCACCTCTTTATTGTCGCCGGTTATCATCATGCACCTGATGCCCATCTCCTTGAGCCGCCTGATGGCTTCCTTCGATTCGGGGCGGATAATATCGGCCAGGGCGATAGCCCCTTTTAGCTTGCCGTCGATAATGATGAAGACCACCGTCTTGCCCTGTTCGGTGAGCTTTTGGGTTTGTTTATCGTTGGCCTTAATCTTATTTTCCTTAAGGTAGCCGGGGCTGACCACCTTCACCTCTTTACCGTTGACCTTGCCCTCGGTGCCCTTGCCCGCTATTGCTTTGAAGTCCTTGACCGGGAAAGTCTCCTTAGACGATGAGACTATTCCCCTGGCGATGGGGTGCTCGGAGCGTGCCTCCACCGAGGCGGCGTATTTCAATAGCTCGTCCTTATTTATACCCTTGTCGAAACTGACAATATCGGTGACGCCAAACTCGCCCTTGGTCAGCGTACCCGTCTTGTCGAAAAGGATAGCCTCTATCTTTCGAGCGCGCTCGAAGTTGTTACGGTTACTAATTAACAGCCCGCTCCGCGCCGAGATGGCCGTGGAGACAGCCACCACCAGGGGCACGGCTAGGCCCAGGGCGTGGGGGCAGGTAATCACCATCACGGTGACCATCCTCTCCACGGAGAAGGCAAGCCCCTGGCTGGAAAGTGTCAGCCAGAGGATAATGGTTATAGCTCCGGCGCTGATGGCGATAATGGTCAGCCAGAGGGCGGCGCGGTTGGCCACGGTCTGGCTGCGCGACTTGCTCTGCTGCGCCTGCCGCACTAGGCCCGTCATCTGGGCCAAATATGATTCCTCGCCTGTCTTTTGCACCTCCACCGTAATCGAGCCTTCGCCGTTCACTGAGCCGCCAATAACAGTGGCTCCAGCCTGCTTGGCTACGGGTGTGGACTCACCGGTGAGCAGGGCTTCGTTCACCGAGGTCTCGCCCTCGATTACCCTGCCGTCGGCGGGTATCTTTTCCCCCGGTTTGACCACCACCTTATGCCCCACCTTAAGCATCTCTATGGGCATATCATGGATGCTGCCGTCGGGCATAAGATGGTGCGCCTCAGCAGGCAGCAGCTTGGCCAGCTCCTCCAGCGCTGAGGAAGCGCCCATGACCGATTTCATCTCCAGCCAGTGCCCCAGGAGCATAACGTCAATCAAGGTGGCTAATTCCCAGAAGAAGGCTTTGCCCGCTAGCCCGAAGACCACGGCGCTGCTGTAAACGTAAGCTACCGTAATAGCCAGGGCGATAAGGGTCATCATTCCCGGGCTTTTCGCCTTCAGCTCGTCTCGGATTCCCTTTAAGAAGGGGAGACCGCCGTAGAAGAAAACGATGGTGGCTAACCCCCAGAGGACGTAGGCATCGCCGGTGAAGGCGATTATATCCTCGATGCCGAGCAGCTCCTGCACCAGCGGGGAAAGGAGGAGAATGGGTACGGTCAGGATTGCCGATATCCAGAAGCGCCTCCTGAAGTCGGCGACCATGTGGGCGTGATGCCCCTGTTGGTC
>CAZRIU010000136.1:0-1936 GCA_964600245.1 uncultured Dehalococcoidales bacterium | reverse complement strand
TGGTGGCGCCGAAAATCTGCATGCCCCGGATTAAAAACTTGTCGGCGATGCCCTCGGCTAAAGGCGCTTCCGGCCCGACAACGGTGAGGTCGATGCTCTTTTCTTGAGCCGCCTTGGCCAGCGCGTCAATATCGGTGGGCTTGATGTCCAGGTTTTGGGCGATCTGGGCCGTGCCCGCGTTGCCCGGGGCAGCATAGATTTCTTTGACTTTAGGGCTTTGGGCCAGCTTCCAGACCAGCGTGTGCTCCCTGGCTCCGCCGCCGACGACGAGTATTTTAATCTACACCACCCCCTTATTCCTATTCCCACTCAATAGTTGAGGGGGGCTTGGAGGTTATGTCATAGACCACCCGGTTTACCCCGGGCACCTCGTTGACAATGCGGCTGGAAATACGCGCCAGGACTTCATAAGGCAAGCGTGCCCAGTCGGCGGTCATGGCGTCCTCGCTGGTGACAGCGCGCACTGCCACCAGGTAGCCGTAGGTGCGGTAGTCACCCATCACCCCCACGCTCCTGACATCGGTGAGGATGGCAAAGCTCTGCCAGAGCTGGCGGTAGAGGTTCGCCTTCTTAATCTCGTTCATCACCACCCAGTCGGCAGCCTGGAGTATCTCAATCTTTTCCTGGGTGACCTCGCCGATAATGCGTATAGCCAGACCGGGACCAGGGAAGGGCTGCCGCCAGACCATCTCCTCGGGAAGCTCCAGGGCCAGCCCGACCTTACGCACCTCGTCCTTGAACAGGTAGCGCAACGGTTCGAGCAGTTTAAGCGTCATCCGGGCGGGCAGACCACCGACATTATGGTGGGTCTTTATCTTGGCGGCGGCGCTGGCGGTGGAGGCGCTCTCAATAACGTCGGGGTAGAGCGTCCCCTGGGCCAGGAAATCAACCTTGCCTATCTTCTTGGCTTCTTCCTCAAAGACACGGATAAACTCCCCACCCACCACCTTGCGCTTGGTCTCAGGGTCGGTCACCCCTTTCAGCTTCTTGAGGAAACGAGCGCTGGCGTCGACATAGACGATATTCATTCCCAAGTTGAGGCGAAAGACGTTAAAGGTCCTCTCCACTTCCTCACGGCGGAGCATACCGTGGTTGACAAAGATACAGGTAAGCTGGTCACCGATGGCACGGTGAATCAGCGTGGCTACCACCGCCGAATCGACGCCGCCGGAGAGGGCGTTGATTACCTTACCCTTGCCTACCTGCTCCTGGATGCTGGCCAGGCTATCCTGGATGAAGTTGCTCATCGTCCAGTTGCCTTTGCAGCCGCAGACCTGATAGACAAAGTTCTTCAGGATTTTCTTACCCTCGGGGGTATGGGCAACCTCAGGGTGAAACTGAAGCCCGAATATCTTGTCGTCCTTGCCCATAACAGCCAGTGGCGAATTTTCGGTATAGGCTAAGGCAGCAAAACCCGGTGGGAGCTTTTCAATCTTGTCGCCGTGGCTCATCCAGACCGGAGTTGAGCTAGGCAAATCGGCAAAGAGAGGTGAATCGGTGGCGCTCAGGTGCAGGACGGCGTGGCCATACTCATGCTTGGCTCCCGGCGTCACCTGCCCGCCGAGCTGGTGGGCCAGCACCTGCATCCCGTAACATATGCCCATTACAGGCAGACCGCTCTCGTAGATATAAGCCGGCGCCAGCGGAGCATCGGGGGCATAGACGCTGGCGGGCCCCCCGGAAAGAATAAACCCTTTGGGATTGAGGTGGGCAATCTCTTCCCAAGGGGTATCGGGGTTGACCAGCTCACAATAGACCTGGCATTCGCGCACGCGGCGGGCGATGAGCAGGCTGTACTGCGAGCCGAAATCGACAACGATTATCGCCTCACGCTCGGCGCTGGGAATAGCCGCTCTGGCCTCCGCGGGCTGCTCGCCACCCATCTCCTTGGCAATCTCCAGATAGGTGGAGACCTCAATATCGCCGCTGGTGGTTA
>CAZRIU010000135.1:0-1989 GCA_964600245.1 uncultured Dehalococcoidales bacterium | reverse complement strand
AGGCTACAGGGGGAGCGGTGTTTGAGTGAACACGAAGAATACTATCAGTTGATGAACGATTTTCTCGATGATGAAGTCCCTGACCTTACCGACCCGGCCAGTATTGAATTTGAATTCCCCGGCTGTCGACATATGGGGCGAATATTCAATCTAGTTAGAAGGCTGGCAGTCAGGTATCAAACGGAGGCGGGAATTGACCGCCTGCCCGTGCCGGCTGACCTTATTACTCATGGTGGTGATAATCGCCCTATTGAAGTCCAAGAGCTGCCGTTTAAGGCTCACCACGGCGCTATCTGGCGCTTGAACGACTGCTGGGTAATTCAGCTCAATAGTAATGATACACCAGCCAGAAAGAGATTCACCCTGTATCATGAGATTTTCCATATCCTGGCCCATTGTCGAGCTACTCCTGTGTTTAAGAAAGCATCATACAACCGGGAAGGCTCTTTTAACGAGTTACTTGCTGACCACTTCGCTATCACTATTCTTATGCCCGAAAAGCAGGTGAGGGAAAAGTGGGCCGAGTTTAAAGATATAAACCAGATGGCAACCATGTTCGACGTGCCTAAGCCGGTAGTGTGGTTTGCGCTCAAGCACCTGAGCTTGGTTTAGCGATTTAGCAACCCTATCTCGCTTTTTCCCCCAATTTTACTCTCTTCTCCTTTTCAGCTGCCAATTCACCTATAGAGGCTAACCGCCTGGAGCGATTAAGCTCCTACCGCCGTTGCTCCTCTTTCTCCTCGGCTTCCTTTAGTTTGCCCAGTGCTTCCATCCAATGTTGCAGGTCTGCCAGAGAGTGTTTACGGGTCAGGAACTCAGCGGCGGGTATGTAGTAAGGGTTATCGTAGACCTTCGTGCCTACCATGATGGTGGGGTGTGTACAAATCACATCCAAAAGCAACGGGAGGCCGAACCGCTGCCATTCATATTGGCAGAGAGCTGTAACGGGATAGTTGGGAAACAAATCCCTGTTCACCTTTGCCTCGTATTCTACGAATCTGTTTGAGCCCGGGTGGCCACGGAGCACCCAGCTCATCTCACCGGCCCCGCGGATGGCATGATAACCCTCAGCGATAGCCGTTTCGGCTTGGGTAATCGCAAAAGCAATCATCTCGTCGGGGTCGAAGAACCCACCTCGTGTGTAGGCCTCGGTCTCATGCAAGATAACGAGCTGCCCCGACGCCTCAGCAGCGGCCACATCTACACCCTGCCCATGCAGCATAGCACGCACCTGGTCAGTGGTGTAAGTGTCCACAACATGTAAGCATTTCTCACCTTTCTTCAGCCCGGTTATCAGAAAGGTAGTGACAGCAGCACTCCATTCTTCCGGTGTAGCATAGATCTGGCAAAGGTGCTGATGTGGTTTGAGCCCCTCTATTGCCTTAATGAATTGTGAGTTGACCTTGTCTTTCTGTCCCAGCCTGTTCACCTCCTGTAATGGTCAGCACCTTCACCTTTGTTTGACTTTAAGTCTAACTTAATCTTTGTCAGCGGGCTTGTCAATAAGCCATCTTGCCTACCCGCCTGGTTCCGTTTCAATTGGAAAGGGCACCGACCACCGCCTTTAAATAGCTACAGCAGTGCCCTTCTTTCGTCTTATTGTCTTACCTAAGAGTACCATATAATATAATGTTCGCCTGCGGTCGTCATTTGTCCCTATGCGATAGATAATAATGTAAGGTTCTCTTGTTTGTCAATACCCGAAATAGAGTTTAATCCTTAGGTGTGCCAGTGTAACGAGAAGCCATTTTGTATCGTCCTCACAGAAGGGCGATTTAGCCAAAAGTAAAGGCAGCCCTAGAAATTGAACGGTTTCAGCTGGTTACTCGGCTAACTCGATGAGGGCGAGGAGTGAAGCTAAAGTGGGCGGTAGAGGACTTGAACCTCTGGGGGAGTTGGTGGAGTAGGCGGTAGAGGTCAAGAACCTCGGGGGGGATGAGTGGTGGGCGGTAGAGGACTTGAACCTCTGACCCCCTGCGTGTAAAGCAG
>CAZRIU010000134.1:0-2029 GCA_964600245.1 uncultured Dehalococcoidales bacterium | reverse complement strand
CCCAGCATCTCGAAAAAGGTGAGGTGGGTGGAATCGCCCACCGCCTCGATATCGGTGGTACGGAAGCACTTCTGACAGGAAGCCAGGCGCGGACTGGGTGGCTTGGCCTCCCCCAAGAAGTAGGGCTTGAGCGGCACCATACCGGCCGTGGTCAAAAGCAGGGTCGGGTCGCCCTTGGGTATCAAAGAGGCACCGGGAATGATTTTATGCTCTTTTTCTTTAAAGAAGTCTAAAAAGGCTTTACGGACCTGGTCGCTGGTCATCATTTCCTACGATTTTAGTTTAACAGGCACTGGCTGTCAACGAACTATCGCCGCTGGGCACAAAGCTCGGCGACGAGCAGGTTAAGTGCCAGCCCACCCTCGAACCTCCCCCGCTTGATGTAGAGGTCGGTCTGCAGGAGCTTATCATAGAGCTGCTTCAAGCGTTCCAGCGGATACCTTTGGGCCTGCTCCAGCGTCTTGCGCAGTGGAAAGGGCGCCAGCCCCAGCCGGCTCTGAATCTCCATATCGGACTTGCGCTGCCGCCTCATTTCTTTAGCCTGGACGACGAGCCTTACCTGCCGCGTCAGCATGGCCAGCAGGTAGGCCGAAGAAGCCCCCTTCCCCATTAGCTGCTCAAGTAATCGCTCAGCGACCCCCGCCTTTGATTCGAGGATGGCGTCAACCATGGCGAAGACATTGGCCTCCTGCGCCGAGCTCACCACTTTATTGATATCCTCCGCCTCGATACGCTTCCCCCCGGTAAACAGGGTCAGCTTGGTTATCTCGCCGGACATAATCCAGAGGTTGCCCCCCACCAGCCTGGCCAGCAGCTCCGCCGCCTGCGGAGAGATAGCGGCGCCCTGCTCAGCCACCTCTTTCTCTATCCACTGCCGAAGTTGCGGCTCCCTGAGCAAGGGGAAAGCTCTAACCTCTGCCTGTGACGAAAGCAATTTAAGCAGGGGGTTGGTGCCCTTTATCCTACCGTCCGTCAGCACCACCACCGTGCTCTCGGGCATGTTACTCATGGCTTCGGCAAAAGACTTGGCATCATTTCCTCCACCCCCATCGGCCGTTTTCTTCCGTCGGGGTCTGCCCCTGGCTTCAAAGCGCCCCAGAAGCCCATCGATAACGACCAGGCGCTTTTCGGCCAGAAAAGGAACGGTCTCACAGACGCCCCTAAGTTCATCCAGAGTCAGCTTCTGCCCGTCGAAGGTGGAGGTATTGGTCGCCAGCATAGACGGGTCACCCAGCCCCCGCTTTACCTCGCCGAGGAACTGGGTTATGGAAAAATCGTCTTCGCCGTGCAGTATATAGAGCAAGTCTCCCCCGGAATCTTATCGGTCTTACCATTTTATCACAGGCAAGCGCCAAAATCTCTATTGAATAATGGCACCACTATGGAGTAAAATAGGGAAAAATCAACAAAGCCTGTCCGGAGTCTAGAGGAGAGTATCATGAACGAACGCCCTGAGGAACTCAAGAAGCTAGCAACCATCGCCACCGACATGGGATTCAACGCCGATTTGAGGACTAAAGCCATCGAGCAGATGGGCAACGCCAGCTCGCAGGAAGCCCTGCGCGCGCTCCTCGACCTGGCCGCCAACGACCAGCTCACCGTCAGGGAAAGAGAACTCGCCCTCAAGCAAGCCCTGAAAATAATCAAGTCAACCTCGTCATCCTAAAGTTTAACTAAAAACAGCGGGGTGGGCGATGACTATTGAAATCGGCATCGTTGGTCTGGCGCAGAGCGGCAAGACCACCATCTTTAATGCCCTCACCGGGGGCAAAGCCGATACCAGGAGTCTCGCCCCGCATATCGGCATCGCCAAGGTGCCCGAACCGCGACTTCAGGTCCTGGCCGATATGCTTCACCCCAAGAAGGTTATCCCCGCCGAGGTTAGCTATATTGATATCGGCGCCTCGGTCAAGGATTTGGGCGGCGGCAAGGGGGTGGGGGGACAAATCCTGAACCAGCTCAGCGGTGCCAACGCCCTTATCGATGTCGTTCGTTCTTTTGCCGATGAAACCGTCCCCCACATAGAAGG
>CAZRIU010000133.1:0-2118 GCA_964600245.1 uncultured Dehalococcoidales bacterium | reverse complement strand
ATGGCCCTGGGCATTGCCGAGCGTGCTTTTGAGATTGTGCTGGACTATACAGAGACTCGCCAGGGCGGATTCAAGCCGGTAAGGCAGCACAGCATTGTGGCCGGGATAATCGCCGATATGGCCATTGGGCTGGATATGATGAGGGCCAGCATTTACAACCTGAGTAACATGATGGACCATCTTGACGTCTATGGCCCGCCGTGGTCACCGGAGTTCATCTCCAAGGCAGCCGCCACCAGGGTCTTTGCCTCAGACATGGCGGTGGAAATAGTTAACAAAGGTGCCGAGCTGTTGGGCTCGATGGCGATTTCTGAGGACTTCCCCTACGAGAAGTGCCTGAGGGATGCCAAGGTAACCCAGCTCTGGCTGGGAGGGCAGCAAATCTGCCGCTATCGCGTCGCCAGGGGTTATTATGACCTTAAGAACTGGGCTTAGGTCATTGTTAAAGCCAAAATAAATTAAAAGGAGGAGAAAAATGTTAGACCAGACCAGTACGTGGTACAAATTGCAATACCCGGAGTGTTTCGTTGATGAAGAGCTGCGAATGATGCAAAAGACGTTGGCTGATTTCACTGATAAAGAGATGATGCCGGTCAGGGACAAGATTGACGATGATGTAACCCATGAAGAAGTAATTACTCCCGTCCTGAAGAAATTACAGGTAGGCCTTGGCTACCAGAAAAACCTGATACCGAAAGAGTACGGCGGAAATGAGATGCTGTCTGTGGTCGGGGCGGCTCTAAGGCAGGAGCAGATGTCGCGCGCCGACTACGGCATAAGTCTCCATAGCGCCTGCACCGAATGGGGGTGGACACCGGTTCTGATAGCTCATCTGGCGCCTTTTCCTCCACCGGTGAAGGCATGGGCCAAAGCGGTGTATGATGAATTTGCCCCCAAGTTCACCGGTAATGAGCTAGCCGTTGCCTGCTTGAACATGAGTGAAACCGAGTCTGCCTGTGATATTGAGAATCCAACCAATGAGGGCAGAACGATAAAGGTGACGGCTAAACTTGATGGTAATGAATGGGTAATAAACGGTGATAAGTTTTGGGCAACCAATGCCGGCATAGCTGACCTCAACTGCGTGGTCTGCAACATGGACCCGAAGCAGGGGATAGATGCCTTTACCCTGGTTTATGTTCCTGAGCCCTGGCCGGGGGTTTCTCACGGTAAGTTTGAAGTCAAATGTGGCGTCAACGCTGACAGAAACACCTCTACCTATTTTGACAATGTCCGGGTACCCAAGGAGTGGGGACTACAAGGACCTTTAGCCTGGGCCATCTTCCAAAATACCCTGTCTTGCCCCATGTCTCTGAATACAGCCAACGCCGTTGGTCTTCTACAAGGGGCTTTTGATGTACTTCTTGAATATACGGGAGAGAGGGTGGTGGGTGGTAAACCACTCAACCAGCACCTTTCAGTAGCGCTGGTATTGGGTGAGATGGCCTCGGTAATAACCGTAGGCAGAGCCGCTTTTCTGGAACTGGCTCATCAGTATGACCATCAGGATATTTATGGTGGCTGGGACACCGAGAGTATGATAGCTAAAGGGCACGCCGTGCATGCCTTTATTACCAGGACAGTGCCCGACCAGGTTCTGAAGGGGATGGAGCTCATGGGTTCCTTTGGGCTTGTCCGGGAAAACCACTTAGAGAAGTATTATCGTGACGCTGTAGCGCTGAAGATAGTTTTAGGCGGGGTTCATTTGGGTTACTTTGACGTATGCAAGCAGTTTTATGACCTGGAATACTCTTCATTTGGCCCGGGAAAGCTTAAGAAGCCGGCTTGAAGGGTGGGGCTAAAGATAAAAGAATTGGCAGCAGAGGATTTTAAGCCACGACCAAAGGCTTAATATAGGGCTGCTCATCATCTTTGTGGTTAGAAGAAGAGCTGCCTAAAGCCGGAATTAGTTGTTTCTTCTCAAACAGGCGGAATGCTTCCAAATTGGCTGCCGAGCCAGGATTCGAACCTGGGCTAAGGGATCCAAAGTCCCCGGTGCTACCACTACACCACTCGGCATCCGAAATGGTGCCGAAGGTCGGGTTCGAACCGACACGGGGGTTGCCCCCCAACAGTTTTTGAGACTGTCGCGTCTGCCTATTCCGCCACTTCGGCTAA
>CAZRIU010000132.1:0-2118 GCA_964600245.1 uncultured Dehalococcoidales bacterium | reverse complement strand
ATCCTATAACCCCTCAGATTTGGAGCTGGTGAAGCTACCGTGTGGGATATTCAGGTAGGTCTACTTTTTCTCATACTTATCCAATGTTTCCATGTATCTTACAAACTCATCTATCGGGATAGCTGGCATAGTTATTGTCTCCAAGGTACCCCTAGCACCTAGCTCCATTGCCACTCGAGACACATTCCAGTGGTCGGGAGCCCTAAGAATATTTAGGAAATCATAGGTGCCAAGTAAGAAATATTGTGCTATTATTTTGACTCCCATTGCTTCTACTTCCCGGTTAACCTCCTTTAGCCTTGATGGTTTTGACCTGATGGTTTTCCTACCTTGATCTGTCAACCTTGTCAACATAAGATACTCTGGCATTACTTCACCCCCATTTCAAAAATATTTTCCTATGTACATTTAATATTATATTATAAACTAACTAGTGACTAAAAGCCGGCCACGACCGAATGCCAAGGTCAAAATACGCGAGCGATTAGACCTTAAAGATGAACGAACACTTCGTCATTAATGTGTGATTTACCATTCCCTTATACTGAAAGTTTTGAATTGAATTTGCCGGCCCCGTTGCTGGTGGCAAAATCCCTAAGAGTGCTAAGCGGTCTTGCTGGCGAGCCGCCTGACTTCCAGAAAGGCGTCGGCTGCCTTGGGGTCGAACTGGGTGCCTCGGCCACGCTCAACCTCGGCGCAAGCCGCTTCTTCAGTCAAAGCCTTACGGTAAGGGCGCTCCGAGGTCATGGCGTCAAAGGTATCAGCCACGGCGATAATTCGGGCCAGCAAGGGTATCTGCTCACCCTTCAAGCCGTCGGGATAACCGTTACCGTCATAGCGCTCGTGGTGATGGCGCACCGCCTTCAAGATTTCTTCGTCGCCCACGATAGGGGTCAGGATGTGTTCCCCGGTCTCGCTGTGCAGGCGGACATGCTCGTACTCTTCCTCGCTTAAGCTCCCCGGCTTATTCAGCACCACCTCCCTCACCCCAATCTTGCCGATATCGTGAACCAGCCCCGCCAGCCGTATCTTCTCGATAGTCTCCTTGGGCAACCCCAGGTGCTTGGCGATGGCTACCGATACTTCCGTCACCCGCTGCGAATGGCCGCTGGTATAGATATCCTTGGCTTCCAGGGCATAGGCAAGAGCGGTAACGGCGTTAAAAAACGAGGTGCGTATTTTCTGGGCCTGCTCCTCCACCCTCTGTTCCAGGTGCTGCTGGTAGTCCTGGTTCTCAAGCTCCAGCCGCCTCTTCTCCAGCGCCCGTTCTACGCTAAAACTGACCTCATCCAGGTTAAAGGGCTTGGTTACGTAATCATAGGCGCCCGCCTTCATACAATTGATAGCGACGTTGGCATCAGATACGGCGGTCGCCATAATCACCGCCGTATCGGGGTATTTCGCTTTTATCTCGGGCAGCAACTCCACCCCCGACTTCTCCGGCATCTTTATATCTAGAATCACCAGCTCAATCGAGTCCTCTTTAAGCTTCTCCAGCGCCTGCTCGGCGTTAGCCGCCTGCTCACAGCGGTAGCCTTCGGCCGACAGCTTCTTGTAAAGCAGCCGCCTTATCAGCTCCTCATCGTCAACGAGGAGTATTACCCCTTGTTTTCCTTTCATTTTCCCGCCTGACTCAAGGTCTCCCTGACCACGGTTTTCAGCTCCTCCAGGGTAAACGGCTTGGGCAACAACGGCCGGCCCGCTCCAGGAAAATTCTGGTAGCTGGGTTTATCGAATCTCCGGTGGTGAATACCACCCCCTTTACCATCCCAGCGTGTTTTTCGGTTATCCAGCGAAAAAGCCGCCTCAAAACCCGACCATCGCCGATTTACGAATTAAGTTGTTAAAAAATCTCGTAGTTGCCGAATGTAATTCTTATAGCAGTTGTATGCCTATAGTCACCTACTAGTCAATACCACTATCATGTCAAATTGTCAAGCTGGGCAAAACTTGCTATGCCTAACCGACGAGAACGCTCCGACAGGAAAAATGCCTTGACGACAGTTTATAAGAGACTTATACTATCTGGTGGACTGAAGCACGGGTAGTGCTTCCTTAAAAAGTGCCGAGGTGGTGGAATCGGTAGACACGCCATCTTGAGGGGGTGGTGAGCGTAAG
>CAZRIU010000131.1:0-2169 GCA_964600245.1 uncultured Dehalococcoidales bacterium | reverse complement strand
TTGGCGATGGCGACCTCCTGCGTGCAGGGCAGCCCCTCGCTGAGCATCCAGGCGACCTTGTAGGCGGAAAGCCGTGTACCGTCCACATCGGTGGCCATATCGGCGCAATAATGTTGAATAACCTGGAAACTGCCGATGGGTCGCCCGTACTGCTTGCGGTCCTTGGCGTATTCCACGGTCATATCCAGCGCCTGCTGGATGCAGCCCACCATCTCGCAACATTTAGCCACCGCCCCCCGCTGGATTATCTTCTCCACCTCCGCCCAACCCTTGTCCGGCTCGCCCAGAATATTGGCTTTGGGAACCTTTACCTTGTCGAAGACCACCTCGCAGAGTTTATCCTCGGCGATCGTCTTCAAGACGGTATGGCTTATGCCCGCGCTCTTGGCGTCGACGATAAAGATGCTAAAGCCCTTGTCGGTCTTGGCCACTACCAGCATATAATCGGCGACGTTGGCGTCGGGGACAAAGAGCTTGGTGCCGCTGATAATATAATTGTCGCCCTCGGCGCTGGCTTTAGTCTCGATGCCGTCGGCGTCGTAGCTGGCGCTGGCTTCGGTCAAAGCCAGGGTGAATATCTTCTCGCCGCTGGCTATCTTGGGCAGGTATTCCGCCTTCTGCTCCTCGCTGCCGATATCGAGAATGGCAAAACCGCTCAAGACCACTGAAGAAAAATAGGGCCCCGGCAGGCAGGCCCGCCCCATCTCTTCCAGCAGTATGGCCAGGTCGAGGAAGCTCATGTCGCTGCCGCCGTATTTTTCGGGGAAAGCCAGCCCCATCCACCCCAGCCCGGCCATCTCTTTCCATAGTTCCGGCGAATAGCCCGCCTCGCTTTCTTCTATCTCCTTGACCGCCGTCTTGGGCAGCTTGTCGCTCAAGAAATCGCGGGCCATTGTCCTTAACATTTCCTGTTCTTCAGAGAGAGCTAACTGCATTATCATTGCCTCCTAATAAAATCAGCTAAACGATGTTACTCGCTGGGTAACTCCAGCTTTCTTAGCGCCAGTATGTTTTTCAGGACTTCCGAGCTGCCCGCCTGCAGGCTGTAGCCCTTTGACGAGAGGTAGGAATGATAGGCCATGCCCTTTATTGGCGCCAACTTAGACTGGGGCGAAAGCTGTCCGTAGAGACCCGTAATCTCGATGGCGGCGCCGGCCAGGCGTTGCTCGAAGGCGGTGCCGTAGGCTTTGGACATCGACGACTCCCAATTGGGGGCGCGCCCTTCGTCCATCACCATGGCAACGCGGTACATGTGCAGCCGCCCGATTTCCAGCTCGACCTTTAGCTGCGCCAGCTTAGCGCGAATCAGAGGGTCCTGGGATAACGGCTTGCCGTGGCGTTTGGTTTCCTTGGTGTACTGGATAAGGGCTTCGAAGAGGGGATAGTTAGCCATCAGCCTCTCCATGCCACTTCTTTCGTAGTCGAGCTGGTTTAGAATCTGGTAAAAGCCCTTATTCCTCTCGCCGATGAGGCTGGTCTTGGGGATGTGCACATTCTCGAAAAAGACCTCGTTAAAGTGCTCTCCACCGGTAATATCGGCGATGGGGACTACATTTATCCCCGGCAGATCGGTGCGGAAGAAAAACTCGCTGATGCCCCGATGCTTGGGGGCTTCGGGGTCGGTGCGTGCCACCAGGTAGATCCAGTTCATATGACTGCCGCCGCTGGTCCAGGTCTTCTGCCCGTCGATAATGAACTCGTCACCGTCCTCGGTGGCTTTCGTTTTGAGCGAAGCCAGGTCGCTGCCGGCGTCAGGCTCGCTCATACCCAGCCCCACGTAGGCTTCCCCGCGCAGAATCATGGGCAGCAGTT
The DNA here is from genome assembly GCA_964600245.1 of uncultured Dehalococcoidales bacterium. Lineage (GTDB taxonomy): Bacteria > Chloroflexota > Dehalococcoidia > Dehalococcoidales > BS750m-G39 > E44-bin88. The sequence goes on along the minus strand of CAZRIU010000131.1, from coordinate 357 downwards.
CCTTCTTTTGCTCATCGGTACCGTAGTGGACGATAGCACCGCCAATCTGTCGGTCGGCGAACCAGTGGCAGGCAGCGGGCGCGCCGTAGCGCAGCATCTCTTCAGTTAATATAAGGCGGTCGATGTAAGAGCGTCCCTGCCCCCCGTACTCCTTGGGCCAGGTTAAGCCGATCCAGCCCTTCTGGGCCACCCGCTTGGTGAACTCGGGGTCGTGACCCATTATCCAGGCGTCGCAACTCGGCTCCCAAAGCCCCTGTTTTATCTCGCCCTCCAGAAAATCGCGAATCTCCTGCCGGAATTTCTCCTGCTCCTCACTCAGTCTGAAATCCATAGTTCAGTTCTCCCTTTCTAGGCTTG
>CAZRIU010000130.1:0-2193 GCA_964600245.1 uncultured Dehalococcoidales bacterium | reverse complement strand
CGGGGACGGTGACCTCGATGTTCATTATCGGCTCGAGCAGGATGGGCTGCCCCTCAGCCAGGCCTCTCCTGAGCGCCCCCGCTCCGGCAATCTTAAAGCATATCTCCGAGGAATCCACCGGGTGGAAGCTGCCGTCATAGACCGTTGTCTTTATGTCAATTACAGGGTAGCGCGCCAGCACACCTTCCCGGATAGCCTCGTTGACCCCCTTCTCCACGGCGGGGATATAGTTACGGGGTATAGCGCCGCCGACAATCTTATCGGCGAACTCGTGGCCGCTGCCGCGGGGTAAAGGCTCCAGCTCCAGCAGGACATGACCGTACTGCCCGTGTCCCCCCGTCTGCTTCTTATGCTTATACTCGGCTTTTGAGCCGGCTGTAATCGTTTCCTTATAGGGCACCTTGGGCACTTCCAACTTCACCCCCACCCCGAATTTGCGCTGCATCCGGTCGGCGGCGACCTCAAGCTGCGATTCACCCATCCCCGATAGAATTGTCTCATTGGTGCCCGTCTCGCGGCGCACCTTGATGGTGGGGTCTTCCTCGGTGAGCCTGGTCAGCGCCGCTCCCAGCTTATCCACGTCGGCCTTGGTCTTGGGGTGGACCGCCAGGCTGAAAACCGGCTCGGGGAACTCAACAGGGGCAATCTTTATCGGCTTCGCCTGCGTGCACAAGGTATCGCCGGTATTGGTCTCGGTCAGCTTGGCTACCGCCCCCATATCCCCCGCCCCGATTTGAGCCACCGGCTCCTGGTTCTTACCCCGAACCATGAACAACTGCCCGATGCGCTCGGCGCTCTTGCGGTTGACGTTCCAGACCTGTGAGTTGCTGGCGATAGCACCGTTATAGACGCGGAAATAGGTCAGCTTGCCCACGTAGGGGTCGGCGCTGGTCTTAAAAACAAGAGCCGCCAGCGGGCTTTTTGCGTCCGGCTCCGATGTCTGTTCCTTGGAATCGCTAACGGTAACCACCTTGCCCTCTTTAGCCGAAGGCAGGTAACCGTGTATGGCGTCCATCAGCATGCCGATGCCGATATTCTTTAGCGCCGAGCCGGTCAGGATGGGCACCAACTTGCCGGCCGCTATCGCCTGGCGCAGCCCTTCCCCGATTTCCTCCTGGCTCAGCTCCTGTCCTTCTAGATATTTCTCAATGAGCTTGTCGTCGACCTCAGCTGCCGCCTCAATCAGCTTCTCCCGAAAAGAACCGGCCTGGGACTGGAGTGCTTCAGGCACCTCGGCCTCTTTGGCATCAGTGCCGCTGTAGGCTTTCATCGTCAGCAGGTTGACCACGCCCTCGAAGGTAGCTTGAGCGCCGATGGGCAGCTGCAAAGGCAAACACTTTTTACCGAAGCGTTCTTGAATCTGCCCCACCGCCTTGTTAAAGTCAGCGTTCTCCCGGTCCATCTTGTTGATAAAGATAAGCCGCGGCAGGCTGCTTTGCTCACAGTATCCCCACACCTGGTCGGTGCCCACTTCCACCCCCGAAGCTGCGCAGACCATAATCACCGCCCCCTCGCTCACCCTCATCGCCGCCCTGACCTCGCCGACGAAATCGGAATAGCCGGGGGTATCGATAAGATTTAGCTTAGCCCCCTGCCACTCGCAGGGAAGCAGGGACAGGCTTATACTTATCTGCCTCTTCACCTCGTCGGGGTCGTAGTCCGAGGTGGTGCTGCCGTCGTCAACCTTGCCCAGCCGCTTTATGGCTCCAGCGCCAAAGAGCATCGCCTCCGAGGCCGAAGTCTTGCCCGCGCCGCTGTGAGACAGCAAGACCACGTTCCTGATATTCTCCAGTCCGTACTGCTGCATTCAGTCACCTACTCTCTAAGTTAACCCCCCTATTATAATCAGAGCCGTCTCATAAGAGCAAGTTATCGTTGCCCCGATTTTATCTTTGCACCCCACCCCTCGATTTTAATCTTTTCCCACCCGCCACCCTTTTAAGGTAGAAAGGGGGCTCTGCCCCCTTTCAAACCCCCTGGAAATGGGGTGGGGTAAGACACTTACAGGGGGATATATAAGGGGTACCACCCTTATAGGGTGGGTATTGGGTGGGACATCAAGACGTACGCTAACAGGGTGGGGTTGGGGTGGACAAAAGGCCCTCGCAGAATAGAGGTCTAACATTTATCTAGTCCGTCGCTTACCCCGGCGGAACAAAGAAGAAACAAACCACAGAAAGAAAATCACCCCGA
>CAZRIU010000129.1:0-2204 GCA_964600245.1 uncultured Dehalococcoidales bacterium | reverse complement strand
CCGACTGACCACGTCTTTTGAGATCCTCAATGATTAGCCTATGGACTTGGTGAGGTTAGCCATTTCTATGGCGCTCACTGCGGCTTCAAAGCCCTTGTTTCCTGCTTTGGTTCCTGCCCGTTCAATAGCCTGTTCCAGGGTATCAGTGGTGATTACGCCATAGATAACTGGTAGGCCGGTATCTAGGCCTATTTTGGCAATACCTTTGGTGACCTCAGCGGCAATATATTCAAAGTGAGGCGTTCCGCCCCGAACTACAGCCCCCAGGCAGATAACAGCGTCATAGCGCTTGGTCTGGGCTAACTTCTTGGCGATGAGGGGAATCTCGAACGAGCCCGGCACCCAGGCGACATCGATATCCGCTTGGGCTACGCCGTGGCGGAGCAGGGCGTCCTGCGCCCCGTCGAGCAGCTTCTGGGTAATAAACTCGTTGAAACGGGAAACGACCAGCCCGAACTTTAGCCCCTTCCCCACCAGCATTCCTTCGATAGGCTTGCTCATTGCTCTCTCCTTTATATTAATTATCGGTGATATCGGGTATCTCCAGGCGGTGACCCATCTTCTTCTGCTTGGTCACCAGGTAGTTACGGTTATAGGGGTTGGGAGCGATGATTATGGGAAGTGTCTCCACCACCTGCAGCCCGTAGCCCTCCAAACCCACTCTCTTCTTGGGGTTGTTAGTCAAGAGCCGAATTTCACTCAAACCCAGGTCGGCCAGAATCTGGGCGCCGATGCCATAGTCCCGCGGGTCTGGAGTAAATCCTAACGAGAGATTAGCCTCCACCGTATCCAGCCCCTCGTCCTGAAGGGCGTAAGCCTTTATCTTATTATGGAAGCCGATTCCCCTCCCCTCCTGCCTCATATAGAGGAAGACACCCCGCCCCTCTTTGGCGATAGTCTCCATAGCTAAAGCAATCTGGTCGCCGCAGTCGCAGCGCAGGCTGCCGAAGACATCACCGGTGAGGCACTCGCTGTGCACCCGCACCAAGACGGGCTCTTCAGTATTCAAATCGCCCATCACCAGCGCCAGGTGCTCATCAGGGTCGATATCGCTGCGGTAAGCTATGGCGGTAAACTCGCCGTACGGGGTGGGTAGTTTGGCTTCGACCACCCGGTGCACCAGCTTCTCGTGGCGGCGGCGGTAGGCGATAAGGTCGGCCACCGATATTATCTTGATGTCAAACTTGTCGGCAATCTCTTCGAGCTGGGGCAAGCGCGCCATGGTGCCGTCCTCGTTCATGATTTCGCAGATAACCCCCGCGGGATAGAGACCGGCCAACTTGGCCAAATCGACGACGGCCTCGGTCTGCCCCGCCCGCACCAGAACCCCACCTTCTCTGGCCCGCAGCGGGAAGATATGCCCCGGGCGGGCTAAATCGTCGGGCTTGGTCGCCGGGTCGACCACGGCTTTAATTGTCTGCGCCCGGTCCGCCGCCGAAATACCGGTGGTCACCCCGTGCTTGGCGTCAATCGAGACGGAAAAGGCAGTGGTAAATTTCGAGGTATTCTCCCCCACCATCTGGGGAATCCCCAGTTCGTCCAGCCGCTCCCCGATAACCGGCAAGCAAATCAGACCCCGACCATGCTTGGCCATGAAGTTGACCGCCTGGGGGCTAACCTTCTCTGCCGCCAGCGCCAGGTCGCCTTCGTTCTCCCGGTCCTCATCATCGACGATGATGACGAACCGCCCCTCTTTTACATCCTTGACTGCTTCTTTAATGCTGGCTAGTCCCATATTCACTCCCCCTCTTAACCTACCAGGAAGCCGTGCTCCTGGAGAAAGTCTAAAGTTATGCCGCCGCTATGCGGCTTATTTAATTGTTCCACATATTTAGCCATAATGTCCACCTCCAGGTTGACCACATCCCCCACCCCCCTATTCCCCAGGGTGGTGTGCTCTCTGGTATAGCCGACTATTGATACCTGGAAAGAACTATCGTCTCGTGAGACGACGGTCAAGCTGACCCCGTCCACGGCGATAAAGCCCTTCTCTACAATATAGGGCATGAGCTTGGGCGGGATATCGAAGCTGAGCAATAGTGCTTCACCACTACGGCTCACCGAGCTTACCCGTCCCTTATCATCGATATGTCCCTGCACCAGGTGTCCCCCCAGCCGCCCGTTGGCAGCCAGCGGCCTTTCCAGATTCACTGCGTCCCCGGGATGCAAAAGCCCCAGGTTGGTCTTATCTAACGTCTCCGGCA
>CAZRIU010000128.1:0-2219 GCA_964600245.1 uncultured Dehalococcoidales bacterium | reverse complement strand
GATATGCTCCTTGGTCTCGTCGTCGTAGTAGCTTAAGGTTTTGCCGCTGAACTTGGCGTGCTGCACCAGGTCGAAGTCGGCGCGGTTGGCGATGCCCTCCAGCTCCGCCCAGCCCATCGGATAGAGATAGTCAATGTCGTAGCACTCCCGCGCGTAGTGCGCCAGCTCTTCTTTAGTATGTTCACGCAGCTTCAGGTTCTCTTTCCTGATGCCCAGGCTCACGTACCAGTTCAGGCGCTCCTCGACCCAGTAGTCGAACCACTGCTTATCTGTACCCGGTTTGACGAAGTACTCTATTTCCATCTGCTCGAACTCGCGGCAACGGAAGATGAAGTTGCCCGTGGTGACCTCATTGCGGAAGGCCTTACCTATCTGGGCGATGCCGAAGGGCAACCGCTTTCGGGTAGTATTGAGCACGTTCTCAAAGTTGACGAACATGCCCTGTGCCGTCTCCGGACGCAAATAGACCATGCTGGCTTCATCTTCGATAGGCCCGACAAAGGTCTTGAACATCAGGTTAAAGAGGCGGGGCTCAGTAAGCTCACCGCCGCAATCAGGGCACTTGTCGTCCTTAAGCTCGTCGTTGCGCCATCTAAGGTGGCAGCTCTTACACTCCACCAGTGGGTCGCTAAAGCCCTCAAGGTGCCCACTGGCTTCCCAGGTCTGGGGGTGCATAAGTATGCTGGCGTCCAGCCCCACCATATCGTCACGCTGCTGCACCACCGCCCGCCACCACGCCTGCTTTATATTCTGCTTCAGCTCCACCCCCAGCGGCCCGTAGTCCCAGCAGCTGGAAAGTCCGCCGTAGATTTCGCTGCTGGGGAAGATAAAGCCGCGTCGGCGGCAGAGGGAAACCAGCTTCTCCATATCAACTGTCGACCTGGCTTCAGTCACTAGTCAGCTCCTTACTGGTTATGCCTGCTCCACTCCCGCACTACCGCCCGGACAAAGACTGCCCCGATAACGATACCCCCCACCACTATAAAGATTACGGCAAATAGCCACAAAGACGGCAGGTGAATCTGGTATGCATTGTAAACAAAAATATCGGCTATTGCAAAGCCGAAAATAATCTGGGGCAAAGCTATCATGTTACCCATAAGGGCGACGATGGTTCTGGGGTCAGTCCTTGTCCCCTCTCTCGGCCAGAAACGGCTAACCAGTCGGGTCATGACAAAAGCGAGAATCAGCGCCACCACGGCCAGCAGAATCTGAGGCAGCAACGCCAGAACCATGGTCATCAGGGGACTGAGCCAGCCGTCGGGTGTGCCGTTCTCAAAATGGACAGCGACCTCGGCGGGCAGCAGGTGATAAAAATAGGCGGATAAGCCTACCATGATGAGAAGAACGGCCAGCGGGGCGGCGATATAGCCCCAGCGGAAGGATAATCCTTCTTCGGTAGTTATATTCTTACCCTCTATGACTAGAGATAGGGGGCTAAAACCCTCATCGGTGATACGATATTTCCCGATAGAGCCAGCTCTTTGGCGGGAATGCCCAGGGCAACCCCGATTAATTGGGTAACAAAGAGCACGGGGATGTTGTAGCTGGTCTTGAACTGGCTGTTGACCGCACTCTGGTAAGCGTCGAGGTTAATCTGGCACAGGGGGCAGGGGGTAATCAGGCACTCCGCACCGTGCTCGGTGGCGTTCCTCAGCAGCTTATTGACCAGCCCCAGCGCCACTTCCTGCTCAGGCATAACCAGCGAGCTACCGCAGCAGCGCGCCTTCATCTCCCAGTCAACAGCCTCAGCACCCAGAGCCGTGATTATCTCGTCCAGTGAATGGGGTGACTCAGGGTCGTCAAAGCCATCAGGGCGCACCAGCTGGCAGCCGTAGTAAGCGCCCACCTTTAAGTCCTTAAGGGGCTTGGTCACTTTAGCGGCGATGCCGTCGGGGGTAATATCACTATAAAGCACCTCGGCCAGGTGGCGTACCCGCACCTCGCCGTTGTACTTCATCTTGCCTGCCGCCAGTGCCTTGTCCACCTTCGCCTTGAAGTCGGGCAGATTTTTAAGGTGGTTATTGGTCTCGTGCAGGATAACGAAGCAGTTAGAGCATGGCGTCACCAGGTCAAAGCCTCTCTTCTCGGCCAGCGCCAGGTTGCGGCTGGCCAGAGCCGCCGCCTCCAGCTTATCCACCGACCAGAATGGAGTGGAGCCGCAGCAGTTCCAGTCTTCGAGCTCGGCCAGCTCCATGTCCAGCTTCTTGGCTACCGGA
>CAZRIU010000127.1:0-2244 GCA_964600245.1 uncultured Dehalococcoidales bacterium | reverse complement strand
CCCCAGCCTTTTTCCGCCGAAACGAGTACCGTACTTTCATCGGCCTCGGTCTGGCCGGAAAGAAAGTCAAGGGCCAACTTCTCGTCCCACTGCCGACTGTCGTCTAACAATAGGTCGATTTTGTTCAGCGCCGTGATGCGGGGCTTCTCACTCAACTTCAGGTCGGCCAAAATTTCCTCCACCGTCTGGCACTGCTCCGGAGCATTGTGGCTAGTCAGGTCAACGATGTGAAGCAAGAGGCTGGCTTCATCAAGCTCTTCCAGCGTCGCCTTGAAAGCATTAACAATGGTGGGAGGTAATTTCCGGATAAAGCCCACGGTATCGGTCAATAGAATCGCGGTTTTGTCAGGCAGGGTCAGGCGGCGGGTGGTGGGGTCCAGGGTGGCGAAGAGCTTGTCCTCGACAAAGACATCGGCGTGGCTGAGGGCATTGAGCAAGGTGCTCTTGCCGGCGTTGGTGTAGCCGACCAGGGCGACCACGGGGATGCCGCTCTTGCGGCGCTGCTGGCGGTAGAGCTGGCGGTGTTTTCTGATGTCGTCGATCTGGCCTTTGAGGCGGTGTATCTTGCGCTGAATAAGGCGCCTGTCCGTCTCTAACTGGGTCTCACCGGGGCCACGCGTGCCGATACCACCACCCAGCCTCTCCAGGTGGCTCCACTGCCCGGCCAGGCGCGGTAAAAGATACTGGTGCTGCGCCAGCTCGACCTGAAGCTGCCCCTCGCGGGTGTGCGCCCGCCTGGAGAATATATCCAGAATCAGGGCGACGCGGTCAATGACCTTTACCTGCAGGGCTTCTTCCAGATTGCGCTGCTGCAGCGGCGTGAGCTCGTCGTCAAAGATGGCTACGCTGTATTTGAGGCTGTCCTTGAGGGCTATCAGCTCTTCCAGCTTGCCCTTGCCCAGGTAATGCGTTTTGGCCGCCCGGGGCAACCGCTGTATAAGCTTACCGACCACAGTAGCCCCAGCCGTGCCTGCCAGCAGTATCATCTCGTCGAGCGAATCCTCCGCCGACCAGCGGTCAGCAACACCTTTGCTGGCTACGGCTACCAGGAAGGCCCGCTCTGGCGACGGACGGGTAACGATAGTAGTTTTAATGGGCAAAACTCCTTAACTTTATGTAAAGTCCACTCCCGGCTTTAGCTTTCTACGGCTGTCGCGCCAGTTGGAGAGTTTGGACAGCCCTTTTACCAGCGAGGCGTCGGGGACGGTCAAAGACAGCCGTATGTAGCCCTCACCATTCTTGCCGTAGCCCGTGCCTGGGGTGACCACCACCCCTACCCTCTCCAGGAGGTCGGTGGCGAAGTCCATCGAGCTATAGCCTTTGGGCACCTTAGCCCATATGTAGAGGCTTGCCTTGGGCGTCTGAGCTTTGAGGCCGATATTATTCAAGACCTCAATGACCAGGTCGCGGCGCCTCTGGTAGATAGTATTGTGCTCCTGAATGCAGTCCTGAGAGCCACTCAGCGCCTCTATGGCGGCATATTGAATAGCCTGGGGAATGCCTGAATCTATGTTGGTCTTAAGCCTTTTGAGTGCATCTATCATGGTGGCGTTGCCCACCGCCATGCCTATCCGCCAGCCGGTCATGTTGTAGGTCTTGGACAGGGAGTGGAACTCTACGCCCACCTCTTTAGCCCCGTCGGCCTGCATAAAGCTGTCTGGTTTGTAGCCGTCGAAGGCAACCTCGGAATAGGGGCCGTCGTGGCAAATAGCCAGGTTATTACGCTTGGCGAACTCCACTGCTTTATTGAAGAAGTCGAGATCAGCCACGGCGCTGGTGGGATTGTTGGGGTAGTTGAGCCAGAGCAGCTTGGCTTTCTTAAGGATATAGGCAGGCACGGCATCAAGGTCGGGCAGGAAGTTATTCTCCTCGGTGAGAGGTAGATAGTAAGGAGAGCCGCTGGCCAGCGTGGTGCCTATAGCGTAGACGGGGTAGGATGGGTCGGGCACCAGGGCGACATCCCGGTAGTCGATAAAGCAGAAGGCGATGTGGAAGATGCCCTCCTTGGAACCGATGAGGGGCAATACTTCTTTGTCAGGGTCAAGCTCAACACCAAAGCGCTTCTTGTACCAGGCAGCTATCGCCTGACGCAGCTCGGGCAAGCCCTCGCTTTCGGGGTAGCGGTGGTTAGGCGGGTCTTTGGCGGCCTTGCACAGGCTGTCGATTATGGGGGCTGGGGTGGGTATATCGGGGTCGCCGACGCCGAAGTTGACAATATCTTCGCCCTTGGCCCTTTTCTCGGCG
>CAZRIU010000126.1:0-2319 GCA_964600245.1 uncultured Dehalococcoidales bacterium | reverse complement strand
TTCCGCCTCGACGTAGGCGCGGTAGTCGGGGTTATAGTCGGCTATCTCCTCCCAGTCGTATCTGAAGTGCCTTTTTATGCCGTCCTGCCTCTCCAGCTCCAGGTTGCTCTGCTTGACCTCCTCCAGCAGCGTGGCGTCGTCCCAGGTGGTGCCGTAGTGGACGGTGGTGACGTTGGTCGTCGCCCCCATCGGCTTGAACTCCTTGCTGTACTTCTCCTTACTCACGTCCTGCGCCTCGTCAATCTCGAGCAAAATATGGGCGGTGTTGCCGACCACGTTGGCCTGCTCGTCGGCGGAGAGGAAGATGGCGCGGGCGTTGCCCAGCCGTATGATATAGCCCAGCTCCGCCGTCCAGATGCCGCCAAATCCCGCGTCGTTGAGCCGGTCCCGGAGGCGCATCATGGAGATGACCGTCTGCGGCTTAAAGGTAGGGGAGCACTTGACCAGGTTCTGAGGCTGGGTCATATAGAACGTCAGGAGCAGCAGTTCCAGCTGTGCCGAAAGCTCGTTCTTACCCCCCTGGCGGGCCATCTCCACCGAGAAGGTAAGCCCCTTCCTGCCAAAAACGCTGTCCAGTATTGCCGCCGCCACCTCCCGCTGGTAAGGGCGCAGCCTATTTAGTGACGATCTGTCCGATGCCGAGCCCGAGCGGGATGGCGATATCCTTGAGGACATTCTCGATTGCCTCCTTCAGTCCCTGCTTCTGCTCCTTGGTGATCTTATACTTCGTATTGACCAGGCGGACCAGGGTGTTGGTGGCGTCCATAAGCAGCTTGATATTCTCGGGGTCGTTGGCCAGCAGGGACTTTATCTTAACCCGCAGCAGGGCAATCTCGTCGTCAAAGCCATTGACGCCCGCCGCCAGCTCAAAGTCGAGCCGCTCGGCTTCATCCAGCACCTTGGCGTAGAAGCCGTGCTTGCGGGCGTTCTGGTTACCCTTTGGGGCGCCTCTTCTTCGCTTTGGTCTTTCGGCCATACGGTCTCTCTCCATCTCTAAGCACCCTGGCGCTGGCCAGCACGATAGTATGGGCGGCCAGGTCCCACCGCTGAATCTCAACGGCCAATCTCAGCAGCCTCATAGCGCCTCCTTTACATAACCAGAGAAACAAATCCCCCCGATATTTAACCCTCAACAAGATATTAGCACATATGTTCTAACATCACCATAAGCTATTGTCACATATTGCTATCAGGGCTCTCGGCGTTATAGAATAGGCTGCAAATGACTGTGGCCAAACAGCTCTATCGCCTCCAGGAGGTTGACCTGGAGATTGAGTCCGGCGAGCGGGCGCTGGAAGAGGTTAAAAGCCAGCTCGGGGAAAGCCAGGCGGTCATTAAGACCCAGAAACAGCTTGAGCTGGAGCAAAAGCGCCTGGAAGAATTGAGCCGCCGGCAGCGCTCGGCGGAATGGGAAATAGACGACATCTCCACCAAGCTGGCGGCGGCCGAGGAACAGCTCTTCAGCGGGCGGGTGAGGAACCCCAAGGAGTTGACCAATCTCCAGCACGAAGTCGAGACGTTCAAAACTCGGCGCGACAGGCTCGAAGAAAAGGCCCTGGAGATAATAGACCAGGTGGAACAGTCCGAGGCCAGCGTGGCTAAGATAAAAAGCGAGCTGGAGAAACTCGCCGCCGAATGGCAGCGCCAGCAAAAGCAGCTCAGCGACGAGATGGAAAGGCTCAAAGCTACCCTCGCTGACCTTAAGGATAAACGTCAGCGGCTGGCGGGCGAGGTTGACCCGCCCGCCTTCGAGTTCTATCAGGATTTAAGAAAGGGCAAGGGAGTAGCCGTGGCCAGGGTGGAGCAGGGCATCTGCCGTGGTTGCCGAATATCGCTGCCCACCACTGACCTGCAGCAGGCGAGAAGCGGCAAGCTGGTGCAGTGCAGCAGCTGCGGGCGCATCCTGTTCCTGGCCTGAAACGGTGATAATATGACGGCAAAAAGACTTACAATCTTTACCGACGGCGCTAGCTTAGGCAATCCGGGGCAGGCGGCTATCGGCGCCGTTATTGAGGACGAGCGGGGCAAGGTTATCAGCCGCATCTCGCGGCGTATCGGCCACGCCACCAACAACCAGGCGGAATATACGGCTATCATCGCTGCCCTGGAAGAAGCCGTCAGGCTCGGCGCCGAGGAAGTCGAGGTCAGGGCGGACTCAGAGCTGGTGGTTAAACAGCTTAACGGTCGGTATAAAGTAAAAAGAGCTACTCTGCGGCCGTTCTACCAAAAGGTGGTCCGGCTCACCGGCTCACTTAAGGCTTTCGCCATCACTCACATTCCCCGCACCCAAAACAGAGAAGCGGATAGACTGGCCAACAA
>CAZRIU010000125.1:0-2346 GCA_964600245.1 uncultured Dehalococcoidales bacterium | reverse complement strand
ATATGCAAATATTCCTGGATACAGCCAATATCGAACAAATCAGGCAGGCGGCCAGGCTGGGGGTTATCAGCGGGGTCACCACCAACCCCAGCCTGGTTTCCAGGGAGGGAAAGGCCGACTACGAGGCGGTAGTCAAGGAAATCTGTTCACTCATCCCGGGGCCGATCTCGGTTGAGGTGCTGGTGGAGAAGACCGAGGACATGATTGAGCAGGCGCCAAAAATCGCCGCCTGGGCGCCCAACGTGGTGGTCAAAATACCGGCTACCACCGCCGGGCTGGAGGCGATATCAACCCTGGCCAAGAAGAAGGTAAAGGTGAACATGACCCTATGCTTCTCGCTTAACCAGGCTATCCTGGGGGCGCTGGCCGGCGCCAGCTACGTCAGCCCCTTCGTGGGGCGGCTGGATGATATCGGCGAGGACGGCATGGGGCTGGTCAGGGATATCGTGGATGTCTTTGAATACTACGAATTCGACACCCAGGTGATTGCCGCCAGTATCCGCCACCCCCAGCACTGCGTGGCGGCGGCCATGGCCGGGGCGCACATCGCCACCGTGCCCTATAAAGTCCTGACGCAGATGATACAACACCCGCTTACTGATATCGGCGTCGCCCGCTTCTTAAGCGACTGGCAACGCCTCTCAGAAAAATAGGGGGATAAATAACCATAGAAGGTGAGGGGATGCTTATGAACATTAGCGAACTAGAAGGTAAAAACAGGGAAGAGTTGCTCGAAATGGCCAAGGAGATGGGCGTTACCAGCTACACCAGTCTTAAGAAGCAGGACCTGGTGAAGCGACTGCTGCAGGCTAACGCCGAGCAACAGGGTTACAACTTTTCCGGGGGTATACTGGAGATTATCGGCGAGGGCTACGGCTTCCTGAGGCAGAGCAGCCTGCTGCCCAGCTCGTCCGACGTCTATGTTTCCCAGTCCCAGATAAGGCGTTTCGGGCTGCGCACGGGGGACGTGGTGGCGGGGCAGGTGAGGCCGCCCAAGAACGGCGAGAAGTATTACGGGCTGGTGAGGGTGGAGACGATTAACGAGATGAACCCGGAGATGACCAAGAAGCGCGCCCCCTTCGGCTCGCTTACCCCCACCTTCCCTAATAAGTTAATCAACCTGGAGACCAAGCCCGATGAGCTTTCCACCCGACTCCTTAACCTGATTGCCCCTATCGGGCGGGGGCAGCGGGGCTTGATCGTATCGCCGCCCAAGGCGGGCAAGACCATCCTGCTTAAGTCTATCGCCAACGCCGTCAGCAGCAACTATAACGATATCCACCTCATCGTTTGCCTCATCGGCGAGCGACCGGAGGAGGTTACCGATATGAAGCAGGCGGTGCGGGGGGAGGTTATATCGGCTACATTCGACGAGCCGGTGGAGAATCACACCCGCGTCGCCGAGCTGGCGCTGGAGAGAGCCAAGCGGATGGTGGAGAGCGCCAAGGACGTGGTGATACTTCTGGACGGCATTACCCGCCTGACCCGTTCTTATAACCTGGTTATGCCGCCCAGCGGGCGCACCCTCTCCGGGGGCATCGACCCCGCCGCCCTCTACCCGCCCAAGCACTTTTTCGGCGCCGCCCGTAACACGCTGGAGGGGGGCAGTCTGACCATCATCGCCACCTGCCTCATCGATACGGGCAGCCGCATGGACGAGCTTATCTACGAGGAGTTTAAGGGGACGGGCAATATGGAGTTGCACCTAGACCGCCGATTGGCCGAGCGGCGCATCTTCCCAGCCATGGATATCCCGCGCAGCGGCACCCGGCGGGAGGAGCTGCTGCTGGGGGAGGAGACGATAAAGCAGGTTTGGCTGCTGAGGCGGATGGTATCTATGATTGCCTCCGATTCCATCAACTTTACCGAGACCACGGAACGCGTGCTCGACCGCATGCACAAGACCAAGACTAACGCCGAGTTCCTGGCTACCCTGACCAAAGAGGTTTAAGGGTTGACAAGGTGAAGGCCTGGGTTGACGATGGTGATAGCGTATTTGAGGATGATGAAGACGTTCGCTGGGCCTGCTGGCCGCGGGACGTCAACTGGGCGGGCGAATAAGATTGATAAATAGCTACAAAAAGGGCTTGACAAACGGAAAAAGTATGCTATAGTGGTCTATGATAACATCAGGGGATAATCCGTGATGTTAGTTTACTTTATATTTGAAGGAGGTGATTTTGTGGCAGAACCCGTAAGGGAAGCGCATATGTGAAAGCAACCGAAAAGACAATAAAACCTTGTCTCCACGAGAGGAGAGGCATCGTTTTGCATCTTTATTTTGTGGGGATATCAAGACCTAAGGAGGATAATTAAAGGTCGATGAAAACTAAACTATCTAAGATT
>CAZRIU010000124.1:0-2442 GCA_964600245.1 uncultured Dehalococcoidales bacterium | reverse complement strand
GGGCTCTTTGCCAGAGGCGCATTATATCCAGATGGGAAATGAACTTTATCTCTTCGCCCCGGCTGAATCTAATCCGAAGTCGCTGCATGCTTTTCCTTGGTTATCCGTATCTTCTCTATCTTCATCCCCCGCATCTCGGTGATAACTACCTTCAACTGCTTGTACTTCAGCCGCTCGCCCTCTCTCGGTATGTGCCCCAATAGTTCGAGGACAAAGCCGGCTACTGTCTCATAGTCTTCGCCTTCGGGGAGGTCTAAGCCCATCTCCTCATTGGCTTCCTCAACCCGCATCCCGCCATCAACCTGGAAGGTGTACTCGTCGATGCTCTCGTATTCCTTCTCTATTTCCACCAGCTCATCGCCCACCGGACCGACTATTTCCTCCATCAGCCCGCTTAGAGAGACGATGCCGGCCGTACCGCCGAACTCATCGACTACCACCGTCATCCGGTAGTTCTTATCCTTCATCTCGGCAAAGAGCTCGCTGACTCGCTTGGTTTCAGGGGCAAAGTAAGCCGGGCGGATCAGGTCGTCAATAGTGCTCTTATTATTGAGTTGCCCCTTGGCCTGGGCCATGAGTATATCCTTGACGGCCAGGATGCCGATGACATTGTCTATGTTATCCTCATATACCGGAAAGCGGGATAGCGGGTTTTCGGCGTAGAGATTAAGGAAGTCGGCTATCTTGGTGCCCTTGGTTACCCATATTACCTCGGTGCGCGGTACCATTACCTCCAAGACCGGGCGGTTGCCGAACTCAAAGACCTTGTGCAGCATCTCCGCCTCTTCCTCCTCTACCGTGCCTTCCTTGTGCCCCACCGATATCATGGTTCGAATTTCCTCCTCACTGACCAGCGACCTAGGCATTGTCTTGCCGCCGAATATCTTGGCAAAGCCGGAGGCAATCCAGCTCAAAACCACCACGAACGGTGTAAAAATCCAGGAGAGAGCCCGTATCGGCCCGACAAAGGTGAGAGATAGCTTTTCAGCGTGCCTGGTGGCTATGGTTTTAGGGGTGGTGTCGCAGAATATCAGGAGCACGATGGTTACTACGATGGTGGCAATGAGGACACCCCACTGCTCCCCCCAGAGGCGGATGGCCAGGAAAGTGGCCAGGGCGGCGGCGGCGGTGTTTACCAGGTTGTTGCCTAATAGGACGGTAGATAGAAACTTATCCGGCCGTTCCATCATCTGGGCAACCCGCTTTGCCCCCCTTACTTTTGTATCGACCAGGTGCTGTACCCTTATCTTCTGTAGGGACATAAAGGCTGTCTCGGAGCTTGCGAAGAAGGCGGATAAGAAGAGGCAGACAATAAGCAGCACGAAGTACAGGGTTTCAATACCGGACATATAGTATCACCCCACTCTTAGCGGTATAACCCAATTATTCATCTTTTCGTCATAATATCACTGGCTATTGGGTGTGTCAAAAGGGGTCTTTCTTCCCGCCCCACCTTGTTTAGCGTACGTTGTCTCTGACCCACCCAGCCTCCTAATAAGATAAACTTCTTAACTTGTGGGTTACGCCACCCATCCTCGTCTTAAGGGGTTTTTTAAGGGGGACGGAGTCCCCCTTTACCTTAAAGGGTGGTGGGTGGGAAAAGATATAAAGCAGGGTGGTTGGGGGTATTAACAGCGCCTATGTTATAATGCAGAGGCATGAAAATCTTAGCTATCGAGACCTCCTGTGATGAGACGGCGGCGGCGGTGGTGGAGGACGGACGGAAAATGCTCTCCAACCCGATTGCCTCTCAGGTGGAAATCCACGCCCGCTACGGCGGGGTTGTCCCCGAGGTGGCTTCCCGCCAGCACCTGCTGTCCATCATCCCCATACTAAGAAAGGCCATGGCTGAGGCCGGAGTTGGCTGGCCAGACCTCTCGGGCGTTGCCGTCACCGTTGGGCCGGGCCTGGCGGGTTCGCTGCTGGTGGGGGTGAATGTGGCTAAGGCGGCGGCTCTGGCTCATAACCTGCCCCTTATCGGCGTTAACCACCTTGAAGGCCACCTCTACGCCAACTGGCTGGGGGAGGAGAGCATTAATTTCCCCGCGGTCTGCCTTATTGTTTCCGGGGGGCATAGCGACCTGGTGTTGGTGCGAGGACACGGAGATTACGTAGTGTTGGGGCGAACCAGGGATGATGCCGCCGGCGAAGCCTTTGATAAAGCCGCCCGGATATTGGGCTTAGGTTATCCCGGCGGTCCGGCCATCGAGCAGGCAGCCAAGGACGGCACGGCTTCTATTCCCCTGCCCCGTGCCTGGCTCAAGGGGGGCAGCGACTTTAGCTTTAGCGGGGTTAAGACGGCGCTGCTGCGCCTGGCGGAAGCCGGCAAGATTTCATCAGCGGCTGACGCCGCCGCCAGTTTTCAGGAAGCGGTTATCGATGTTCTGGTTAGCAAAACGGTAGTTGTGGCCAAAGAGCGCCGGGCAAAGCAGGTCTTGTTGG
>CAZRIU010000123.1:0-2516 GCA_964600245.1 uncultured Dehalococcoidales bacterium | reverse complement strand
AGGACTGTCTTATGCCAGGTGCGAAAAATCGGGGAGTGAGTTATAATTAGTTAAGCCATATAAAAGCTAGCGGGAGGAGAGAAATGAATAGCCAACCATCCAATGTTATTCCGATGGTAATTGAAAGCGGCGCCAGGGGGGAGCGCGCCTTTGATATATACTCGCTTCTACTGAGGGAGCGTATCGTTATGCTGGGCATGCCCATCAACGACCAGGTGGCTAACGTTATTATCGCCCAGCTGCTCTATCTGGAGCGGGAAGACCCCGATAAGGACATCAGCCTCTATATTCACTGCCCCGGGGGCATTATCTCTTCGGGGCTGGCTATCTACGACACCATGCAGCTGATAAAGCCCGCCGTCTCCACCATCTGCGTGGGGCTGGCGGCGAGCATGGGCACGCTGCTGCTCTGCGCCGGGGCTAAGGGCAAGCGCTACGCCCTGCCCAACTCCACGATACACATGCACCAGGCGGTGGGGGGTGCCCAGGGGCAGGCTTCCGATATCGTTATTGCGGCGCGGGAAATTGCACGGCAGCAGGACCTGATAAAGGACATTATCGTCAAGCACACGGGCCAGCCGCTGGATAAGGTAACCCACGATACCGACCGCGACTTTTACCTGAACCCCGAGCAGGCGGTCAAGTATGGCATCGTGGACGAAATCCTGACCAAGCCGCCGAAATAGCTACAACTTACCGTAGCGCAGTGCCAGCTCTTTTTCTGTGGGTAAGCCGTGCCTGGCCCCCGTACGGCTGATGCAGAGCTTAGCCACGAAATCACCCAGACGCCCGCATTCCTCCAGTCCCTTGCCCTTGACCAGCCCGTAGATAAAGCCGGCGGCAAAGGCGTCACCGGCGCCGATGGTATCCACATCGGCGGTGAGGTCGTTGCGGGGAGGCTCGATGATATATTCGTTATCGGCGTCCCTGACGTAGCTGACAGCGGTAGTTTTGCCCATCTTTTTGCCCTTGCCCAGCGTCACCACCACGATGCGGCAGCCCGCTTGCAGGCACTCTTGCGCGCCGTCCTCCACGTCCTTACCGGTTATCTGTTTAAGTTCGCTCTGGTTGATAAAGAGCAGGTGGGTTCGGCTCAAAAAGGGCGTGAGGGTATCTATTCCCTTGACGGCGTAGAGGGCTCCAGGGGAGAAGCTGAGCCTGACCGAATCATCCAGCCTGAGTATGAGCCCTAAAGACAGCTGGAACTGGCTGTCGTCGGTGAAGGACGAGAGGTGGAGAATCTCCGCCTGATTTATATAGCCGAAGTCCAGGTCGTCTAGGCCGAGGAGGCCGTTGGCTCCGGGCTGGACGTAGAGCGAGCGCTGGCCTCCCCGGTCGCTGAGGCACAGCACCGAGCCGGTCCTGGCTCTGGGCTTTACCACTATCCGGCTGGTATCCACTCCCACTTCCCGAAAATCTTTGAGTAGCATCTTGCCCTCTTTGTCGTCGCCGATAGCGCCGCAGAAACCAGTGCTGACACCTAGCTTGGCTAGACCGTAGACGGTGTTGGCGGCGGAGCCACCGGAGAATGATTTGGACCAGTCCACTGCCGTTTCGCCGTCTTCAATGATGCGCTCGACCTTATAGATATGGTCTATATTTAGCGCCCCCACCCCGATTATTTGAATAGAATTCATAGTATTACCCTAATTTCCCCGCTTCCTCCCTGACCAGCTTTCTTATTCGTTTGTGGACTTCGATGACGTCCTTTAAGTCTTTCCGTCCCGAAAGCCAGTGGAAGTTGTTATTGTCTCCTTTGGTTGACCACTTCTCCTTGTATTTTACCACCCTCTCCACCCAAGGGCGGCCATCCTTCTGCCACGCTTCCAGAATCTCCTTGAGATCAAAGATGGAAGTGGAGGCTAGGCCCATGGTGGCGTAGGGCAGGGCGTATTCGTTGGCGTTAAAGGCGATAGCCAGTCCCCCCGCCTCCTCCACCGCCTGGAGCATCCTGAAGTCGGTGATGCTGTCGCCGATGACCACCCATTTGTCTAGGGGCTGGTCGTTCTTATCGGCGAATTTGTTTAATGCCTCCACCTTGCGTCTGCCGCCGATGGGCTTGACCTCTTTCATGGCGGCGCCGAGGTCGGTTTCGGGCAGCTTTTCCCAGAAGAATTTGTCCAGGCTTTTTTTGATGCGCTCGTCGTCGGTAGGGGGGTACAGTTTCAGTATATCCTCTTCCGCCTGCTTGAGGAGCCGGCTTTCTTCTTTAGTCAGGTTTGCCCGGAAGCTGTCGAGGGGAAAGGGGGTGGAGGCGACATTGTGGGCGTAGAAGTCCAGCTTCTGGGTGATGTACCGGGCATACTGCTTGTAGGTGGTGCTGATGCAGAACACCTTCCAGCTGTTGTTCTGGAGCCATAAGATTAGCTTAGCCGCGCCTCCGGTCAATTTAGCTTCGGCGGCCAGGGTGGCGATATTATCCTCGGTGATGTTGTGCAGTATAAGAAAAGGCACGATGAGGGCCAGAGTGTCGCCGGGCTCGTAGTCGGGCCTTTCTTCCAGGGTGAGCAGGTCGT
>CAZRIU010000122.1:0-2518 GCA_964600245.1 uncultured Dehalococcoidales bacterium | reverse complement strand
ACTGAGCTACCTCGGCACGGGAGTTATGGCAGTTATTTTAGCTATTAGCTATATCAGTGTCAAGCAAGCTGTTGACAAGGACACCCGCCAGAACTAGGATTGGTTATCGGGGTATAGCTAGTGAAATCGGGCACGGAGGGGTAAAACTATGGCTCTTCTTGACTTAATAAAACAGAGAAAAAGCGTCAGGGATTTCCTGGATAAACCTGTTGAGCGAGAGAAAATAATGACGTGTCTTGAGGCGGCCAGGCTAGCCCCCTCGGAAAGCAATTCACAGCCGTGGCGATTCATAGTGGTGGACGACAAGGAGCTAAAGAACAGGCTCTGCGACGCCGCTTTCGGCGGCTTGTACTTTATAAATACCTTCTGCAAAACGGCACCGGTCATAGTTGTTGTCATCTCGGAAAAGTCCAAGTTTCTGGCCAGAATCGGAGGCATGTTTCGGGGTATAAAATTTTACCTCATCGACATAGGGATAACCTGCGAGCATTTCGTGCTGGAGGCCGAGGAGTTGGGCCTGGGCACCTGCTGGATAGGCTGGTTTAACGAACGGGGGGTGAAATCGGTACTGAGCATCCCGCAGAATAAAAAGATAGATATCCTGATAGCGCTGGGCTATTACGATAGGGCAAAGCTGGGGCCGGAACACGGCCGGGAGCCGATGGACAAAATCGCCTCCTTTAACGCCTATTGAGTGGTGTGACCTTTATGTTTTCTAACCAATCTCGCCCAGAGCGGCGCAAGGTCTTCGGTCTTCATCCCAACGTCTTCTTTCTGGGCATAGTCAGCCTGCTGACCGATATCTCCAGCGAGATGATTTTTACCCTTGTCCCCCTATTTTTGTTCAATGTGCTGAGGATAGGCACTCCTGTTATCGGTCTTATCGGTGGGCTGTCAGAAAGCGCCGACGCCATCTTCAGGATTTTCAGCGGCTGGCTCAGTGATAAGGTGGGAAGGCGCAAGCCTCTGGCAGTATTGGGCTACAGTATCTCTACGATAGCTAAGCCTTTCATGTATCTGGCGTCAAGCTGGGGTGGCGTGCTGGCGGTTAGATTCGGCGATAGGGTGGGGAAGGGCATCCGCACCTCCCCCCGAGATGCCCTGGTGGCTGATTCGGTCTCGGCTGGGGAGAGGGGTAAGGGCTTTGGCTTGCACCGGGCTATGGATACCTTCGGCGCTGTCTTAGGACTGGCCATAGCCGCTATCATTATCTACCTGGCTCAGGGCGGAGGGCTTGAACTTAACTTAAATACCTACCAGTGGCTGGTGCTGGTGGGGGTGGTGCCGGCAGTGCTGGCGGTGTTGGTGCTCGTATTCTTTGTCCGGGAGCGAAGGCGACCTTCGTCAAGCGGTATCGGCCCTCAGGTGGGCTTCAAAAAGGCAGGGAGTTTTGATACCCGCTTCAAGCTATTTCTGGTAATCATGGGGGTGTTTACCCTTGGTAACTCCAGCGATTTCTTCGTTATCTTGAGGGCGCAGGACCTGGGGTCATCGGTTGTCTATGTGGTCTTGATGCTGGTGGTGTTTAATATCGCTTACGCCGTTACCGCTTTGCCAGCGGGGGTGCTTTCCGACCGGTTGGGAAGACGGCGGGTTATCATCCTGGGCTGGTTTATCTATGCTCTGGTCTATGTGGGGTTTGCCCTGGCATCAGAGCTGTGGCAGGTCTGGCTGCTCTTTGCCGGCTACGGGGTCTACTATGGGGTGGTGGAAGGGGTGGCGCGAGCCTTTGTCGCCGATTTGGTTCCCGAGGAGAAGAGGGGCACTGCCTACGGACTTTATCACGGGGTGGTTGGTCTTACCCTCCTCCCCGCCAGCCTCATTGCCGGCTGGTTGTGGCAGGCAGTCAGTCCCGCCGCCCCCTTCTACTTCGGCGCTGGCCTTGCCTTTATCGCTATGCTTGGGATTATGGCGCTGATTAGAGAGTAAGGCTTTGGGGTATTGACAGAAACACAAGCTACCAGTAATGTCTATATGCAGCTATGAAAAGGTCTGTTTTAAGGTGGGAGCTGGTCGGTATCGGGGTCATCTTCATCGTGGGGGCGCTGTTTCACTTTCTTTTCGAGTGGGCGGGCGGCTGGTCGCCCGTGGGCGTTATCGCCGCCGTCAACGAGAGCGTCTGGGAGCACTTCAAAATTGCCTTCTGGCCGGCCCTGTTCTACGCCATCATCGAGTACCCGTTTTTGAGGCGTTCGGTCAACAACTTCTTCATCGCTAAAGCCATCGGTATCTACGTTATGCCCTTTGTCATCGCCGTTATCTTTTATGCCTATACGGCTATCTTCGGCGAGGAGATTCTGGCCGTCGATATTACCATTTTCTTCGTCGCCGTGGCGCTGGGGCAGTTGGCTAGCTATAAGATTTTGACCCTGAAACAGTGGCCGAAGTGGATTTGCGGGGTGGGGGCGGTTATGGTCATTCTGCTGGCGGTGGCTTTCGGCGTTTTTACCTTCTACCCGCCCGAGCTCGGCATCTTCCGGGATGCGGTGAGTGGGGGGTATGGGATAATACATTAGGG
>CAZRIU010000121.1:0-2524 GCA_964600245.1 uncultured Dehalococcoidales bacterium | reverse complement strand
AGAAGGCGGTTGAGCCGACGAAGGGCGTCGGGCTTTTTAAGGGGAAGGTGACGTTAAACATAGCGCCGCCGATAGATTTTGTGCAGTTGGATAATCTGAAGCGGGCTTTATTGGAGGTCGAGGACCTGAGGGTGGTTATGGTGGATGGGGCGGTAGGCGAGGGCAGCCGGGTTCTCGTCTCCGTCGAAGAGCCTCTACCTTTGATTAATATCCTCAGGGGAATTCCTGTTGTCGAAGAGGCGGTCAGGAAGGGCCGCGAGATTGAAGTCAGGCTGAAGGCGGAGTAGACTCGGTTCAGGTTTTGACTCTAGCCCTCTTTGTCCACCGTCGGTAGCCTAGAGTGCTGAGCACGACGACGACGAGGATTCCCAAGACATACAAGGCCCAGACCGGCAGTGAAGACCAGGAAAAGCCGATATAGAATAGTTGGGGATGTGTCCACCCACTCTCATTGAGGGCACCGTCAACCGCTTTCACCCTCCAGTAGTAGGGGGCATCTTCTTGGGCTGATTCCAGTTTTTCCTCTTCGGTAAGCGTGTATGTCGAGCTATCCAGTCCTTCCTTATTCAGCAGTATGGCGTTGAAGTCGGGGTCGACGGCGATCTGGAGGGTATAGCTGATACCGCTGTCGTCGCTAACGTCGATCCAGTCAAAGTATGCCCTTGCTCCCGTCGTGCCAGCGACCTCTGGTGTCAGCGGCGTGGGTGTGGGGGGGGCTTGTGATTCCATAATAAAGGTGGCGGTTGCTTGGCTGGTGCCGTCGTCGGCGGTTATAACATGGCTGCCGGCAGCGCTGGGTGGGACGATGAATTCTACCCGGAAAGCCCCGTTATCGGCGGTGACGGTGGCTATCAAAATATCCTCGCCGTTATTGCTGTAGGTTAGGGTGACCGTGGAGCCGATGCTGAAGCCAGCGCCGTTGATGACAAGCTCCATGCCGGCGTAACCGGGGGAGGTGAGGCTGGTGGTGGGGCTTACCATTATGCCACCCCGTATAGCTAGCTGCACTTGGGCTTCATTATTGTTATGGTCACTGGCTTCTACCGTCCTGTCGCCGAGGCCGCCGCTGGCCGGCACGAGGAAGCTACCCTCGAAGCTGCCGTAGTGGTCGGCACTCAAGGAGAGGGGGGTGGTGGTAACCTTTTCGCCGTCGAGGGTGATGGTTATATCCCCTCTTGCGGCGAAACCCGTGCCGCTGACCTGTACCTCGCCCCCGGTTAGCTGTTCGGTGGGGTTGATGGTTATCATAGGTGTTACCGTGAACTCGGCCTCGGGGGTGTTGCCTGACTCGTCGACGGCGGTTATGACATGGCTGCCCGCCGGGCTTTCGGGGATGATAACGTTGCAGGTGAAGTCGCCGTTTTCATCGGTTTGGCTGTCGCCGCCGGATATAGGGATAGCGTTGCCGTCGTACTCAATGGTGATTGCCTGGTCGGGGCGAAGCCCTATGCCGCTAATTTCGACCTCGGTGCCGCCGACATCCTCTGCGATGTCCAGGCTGATTTCGCCGTTGAGGACGATAAACTCGGTAACGGCTACTATTTTGTAGCTACGGTAGTAAACGGCGTAGATATAGTAGATGCCGTTATGGACGTCTTCTACGTCTTCACCGTCGTTGAGGGTATCGGGTAGATAGAAGGCGTAAGCGTGTTCGAAACTGCCGAAGTCATCGGTAGTTACGGTGAATAGATGCTCGTAGGCGGTGACATCTTCATCAATGAAATCGCCTATTTCGGCTTCCTGGCTGGAGAGATAGATGTCGACGCTGTCGTTTTCGTTGAAACTGGAGCCGTTGATTTCAACATAGTCGCCGATTTTGCCTTCACGGGGGAATACTAAAAGGTATCCGGCGGCGTGAGCTGGGGTGGGGAGGAGGGGTATGAGCAGGGTAAGGATGACACTTAACGCCAGAACGCAACCGATTTTACTAGCCTTCATTTTTAGTGACCTGGCTTTGCCCAAGATTTATTTTTAATAATAGGTTTCGCTATGTTGGCTGTCAATCGCCTATTTGGGGGGGTAGGCCGGCGGTTAGAGGTGGACCCTTTTGAGGTTATCGACCCGCTTAAATTTTATGGCTTCCTTGAAGGTGGTCAGCGAGACCTGTTCCGCCATCTTGCTCAGCCTGACGACGTCGTTCTGGTAGTCGTTTCGGGAGGTATGCACCTTGGTGCCCAGGTAGACCTCGGCGATAATGTAGTCGTTCATGGCTGATTCGATGAGCAGCCAGATATCCACCCCCCAGCCGTCGGGCCAGTCGCGGCTGGCAGACAGCTTGCGGAAGAGTTCGGCATGAGCGCAGATTTCGCCGGAGAGGGGCTGGTTGAAGTGGGCAATCTCGGGGAAAAAGACCCGGGAAAGCGGTTTAGCCACCAGCTTGGTGACGGCGCCGTCGTAGTTGGCCCTCTGGTAGTAACCGCGGGACATATCGCAGGCCTTGGCCAGCACCGGCTCGGCCAGAAGGTCAATCCACTTGGGCGTCAGGTTGGTAATATCGGCGTCCAGGAACATGATGCAGTCCGCC
>CAZRIU010000120.1:0-2598 GCA_964600245.1 uncultured Dehalococcoidales bacterium | reverse complement strand
CCACTATGCGACCCCTCCGGTTAAAGAAAGCGCTCTTTTACGATTTTACTATATCATACCCCCCCGCTTGGCTCAATTTCCGCTTGAGTTCGGGCATAGCCTTACGGGCGGCTATCTCACCCTGCTCGATGCACTCCCGAGCGCGGTGGAAGTCGCCAGGGTTGATTTTAGTGGTATCGGGGCTAATGGTGATGTCGGCACCCTCGATGGAGGCTTTGGTGATGATATAGGTGCTGATGTATAGAGACTGCAGTATAACGTTAAAGATATTGGGCTCCTTCCATTCCTTCTTACCTTCCTTCTTCAGCTGGCGGACTCTGATGCCCACATCGGGCATGACGTTTACGGCGATGATAAAGTTGGCGCCCATCTTCTTGAGCACACTCACCGGCACCGGGTTCACCAGCCCCCCGTCCACCAGGTAGCGGCCCTGCCGCTTGGCCAAGGTGAATATCCCCGGTATGGAGATGCTGGCTCTCACCCCCTCCAGCACCGATCCCTCGTCGATGACCACCTCCTCGCCGGTGATGATATCAGTAGCCACCAGCGCCAGCGGTATGGGCAATTCGTTGAATTGGACATCCTTGCCCATCGTCTTTTTTAGCAGGTTGATAACCGCCTTGCCTCCGAGGAGCCCTGACTTGGGCAAGGCCAGGTCGGCCAGCGAGAGCAACTTCACCAGGTTTAGCTTCAGGGCCATCTCCTTCATCAGGCTGGGGTCCTTTCCTTGGGCGCGGAAGGCGCCCACCATCCCCCCGATGCTGGTGCCGGCAATCATGTCGATGGGGATCCTCTCCTGCTCTAGGACCTCCAGCACCCCGATATGGGCCAGTCCCCGCGCCGCGCCGCCCCCCATCGCCAGTCCCACCTTCTTCTTTTTCATAGGGCTATTCTACCACAAAAGCGGGTTATTGAGCCCTTGGGCGGGCTGTGCTAATATGGGCTTGAGCAGCTGTGGAGATAAACATTCTGGTCGACGAGGGCCTGGAAACAGAACTTGATACGGGCTGGCTCGAGTCCGTCGCCCGTAAGGTGCTGGCGGCGGAGAATGTCGGCGCCAAGACCGAGATGGGCCTGGTCATCTCCAGCGACGAGAGAGTACAACAGCTCAACCGCGACTATCGGGGAAAGGACGAGCCTACCGATGTCCTCGCCTTCTCTGCCCGGGAAGAAGCCGACGACTCTCCCTTTATCCCGCCCCCCGACGGCATCCTCCACCTGGGCGAGGTGATAATATCCTACCCACAGGCGGAAATTCAGGCCGAAGAGCACGGCCACCCCCTCAAAAAAGAGTTGGCAATCCTGCTCATCCACGGCTTGCTCCACCTGCTCGGCTACGACCACGAAAAAACTGACGCCAGGCGAAAGATGCGGTCACGCGAAAAAGAGCTCCTGAGCCTTATCGAAGGAGGCAGCCAATGAGAGTACTGGGCCTTAACGGCAGTCCCCGCCGCGGCGGCAACACCGACCTCCTGCTGGCTCAAGTGATGAAAGGCGCCGAAAGCCAGGGCGCTGAGACCAAGACCCTTATCCTTAATGACCTCAAGATTAGCCCCTGCCAGCACTGCGACTCTTGTTTCGAGGCGGGCGTCTGCCGCATCAAGGACGATATGCAGATGGTCTATAAAGAAATGGAAAAAGCCGACCGCATCGTGCTGGCTTCCCCAATTCATTTTTTGGGCTTAACCGCCCAGATGAAGGCCATGATTGACCGCGGCCAGGCGCTCTGGGCACGCAAGTATATTCTGAACATTCCCCCGCTGGGCGATAAACGAGAGCGTAAGGGTCTATTTATCGCCGTGGGCGGTATGAAGCTGGCTCACCTCTTCGAGCCCTCGCTGGCGACGGTCAAGGCCTTCTTTAAGGTCATTGATGTCGAATACGCCGGCGAGCTGCTCTTCCCCGGCATCGATGAGAAGGGTGCCATCAAAAAGCACCCCACCGCCCTCAAGGATGCTTTCGCCGCCGGCCAGAAGTTGGTTACAGGAGGATAGCTATGGAAACCACTACCGCCGTCAACAAGAGAAAGAGCACCCGGGCTTTTAAGCCCGACCCCGTGCCCCAGAAGGTCTTAAAAGAGATAATGGAGCTGGCGCTGCGGGCGCCTTCCTGGGCCAACACCCAGCCCTGGGAGTTCGCCATCGTCTCCGGGGCTAAGCTGGAGGAGATAAAACAAAGCTTAATCAAGAAGCTAGACGAGCCACCCAAGCTCGACATCGCCCGCCCCTGGGCCTTCCCCGAACCCTACATCAGCCGTACCGGCCGCCTGATGGCCACCGAGCAGAAAATCAAGGGGATAAAGCGGGAGGACCGAGAGGGGAGGGGCTGGTGGCGGCTGCAGGGCTTAAAGAACTACGGCGCCCCCTGCGTCATCTATATCCTCATCGACCGCGACTTCTACTTCCAGAAGGAAGCCATCAACGCCTGGCTACTCTTCGATTGCGGTCTGGTCGCCGAGAACATCATGCTCCTGGCCACCGACTACGGGCTGGGTACGGTGGCTCAGGCGCAGGCAGTCAACTACCCTGATGTTCTTAGAAAGGCGCTGGATATTCCCGACTCCAAGCTCTTCGTGTTGGGCATCGCCATCGGCTATCC
>CAZRIU010000119.1:0-2611 GCA_964600245.1 uncultured Dehalococcoidales bacterium | reverse complement strand
GCCACCCCCGATATTAAAGACAATGTCACCCAGCGTCATCCCCATGGGCGCTTCAACCAGCCCGGTATTTTTCAGCTTGCCCACCAGAGAGAAAATCTTGGTTCCCTTGCTCTTTTCAGTGCCGAGGCTTCTAAACCAATCCGCGCCCTTGTTGATTATCAGGGGTACATTAGCCCAGGTCTCTACATTGTTTATATTGGTCGGCTTGCCCCAGAGCCCGCTGGTGGCCGGGAACGGCGGTCGCTGTCTCGGCTCGCCAATCCGTCCTTCCAGCGAGGCGATGAGGGCGGTCTCCTCGCCGCAAACAAAAGCCCCGGCACCCCTGTGGACATGGACTTTGAGATTGAAGCCCGAGCCTAATATGTTATTACCCAGCAGTCCGTATTCCTCAGCCTGCTTGATAGCCATTTCCACATTATCCACCGCCAAGGGATACTCGGCACGCACGTAGATATAGCCTTCCGAGGCGCCGATGGCGTAGGCCCCGATAAGCAGCCCCTCAAGAACGCTATGAGGGTTGCCCTCCGTAAGGGAGCGGTCCATATAAGCCCCCGGGTCGCCCTCATCGCAGTTAACAATCACATACTTGGGCTCGCCTGGAGCCTTACGGCAGAACTCCCACTTCACTCCGGTGGGGAATCCAGCCCCACCACGACCGCGCAAACCCGACCTCTTCACCTCGTCTATTACCTGCTGAGGCCTCATCCCGGAAAGGACCCTGGCCAGCGCCGAATAGCCGCCCAGGGCGATGTAATCGCCTATACGACCCATATCGATGAATCTGTTATTGCCCAGGACGGTCCTGTCCTGGGATTTATAAAACGGTATCTCGGATTCCTTTGTAATCCGCTCCCCGCTGGTCGGGTCTTCATAGAGGAGACGTTCCACCACCTTGCCCTTAGCCAGCGTCTGGGAGACGATTTCGGGCACGTCCTCCGGCTTCACCCCCACGTAGCAGATTTCCTCCGGCATGATGAGCACCGTCGGCTCCTGCTCACAGAAGCCGTGGCACCCCGTGCTTTTAACCGCCAGCTTTCCCTCCAGCCTCTGTTTCTTTATCTCGTCGTTCAAGGCACGGAAGACGATCTCGCTGTGGCGCGTTCTGCCGTCCGTACCGTTGGTTACCGCAACAACCCTTTTTCCTTTGTTGCTGTCTAATAGCTGCTGCCTTAAGCTCTCTAGATTAGCGGCTGAGTTCAGTCTGGGCATAACCCCTCCTTTCTCAGGACTCAATTTCTTTGGCGGAAATAACCTGCTCGACCTCTTTAGGAGAAGGCTTGCCGTAATACTCGCCATCCACGACCATTACCGGCCCTATGGCACAGCAGCCCAGACACCTAGCCGTGTCCAGGCTGAACTGCTCGTCGGGGGAGGTCTCGCCCGCGTTTATCTTCAAGGTCTGGGTAACGTTATCCATCAGGCGCGGCGCGCCCCGCACCTGGCAGGCCGTACCCAGGCACACCGTCACCGAGTGCCGTCCCCGGGGCGTCAGGCTGAAGGTCTTGTAGAAGGTAGCGATATGGTAAATCTGGGTCAAGGCAACGCCCAGCCTTTCGCTGACCTGCTTTAGAGTCTCCTTGGAAAGCCAGCGCTTCTGGCGCTGGACCTCGATGAGCACTTGAATTAAAGCCGACTTATCGCCTTGATATTTAGCCACGATTTCGTCGACTTCTTTATCCGCCGCAGTGAGCGTCTGAACCATGTTCGACTACCTCCTCAGCTTTATTTTGGAGTTTGGCTCATCAGGCTCTATGCCCAATAATCCCACCACCACCCCTGTTCCTTAGTGCGCAGAGCCTTCTGCCTATGAACGAGCTGATGCTCGAAAACATTCTCAACCATCTGATTGAACTCACAGGTGGTACAATCGATAAGTCGCGAACAAAGGCGGAAAGAAACGTTGCCTTTGAGCGAATAACGGCAGAACCTCTGCCCTCCAGGCAAACTCTTAAACCGCTCCAGCGCCTCGACAATCTCGTTTTCCCCTGCCTCTGCTCTCTCCTGCATTTCCCGGTCAAACTCACAGCCGTAGCAATTGTAGTCACAGGTGCAAAGGCGATAATCTACCACCTTCATCATCATGTAGACGCAATAGTTGGGTTTTTCCACCTCGGCAGTAGCTGCTTCTTTCGGTCGGGCCAGGGCCTGCTTCGCCTTCCGCATCCAGACCCGCGTCTCCATATTACCCGGAGCAATCTTGAGGATGCAGCCGAAGTATTTAATAGCCTCTTTGCATTGCCCCGCCGCTAGGTGGGTCTTTCCTCGCTTGAGGTAAGCGGGGATTTCCTGTGGGGTGATTGTGATGAACTGGCCGACTTTAGCCTTTTTGGTTGCAGACTTCATCTTTCGCCTCCTTTATTTATGGGGCAAAAACAAGGCCGACCTGGCCCCCTGCTATCCTCACCCAAACATCGGGTTGGATATACCCGAAGCCAAAGCTATCAGTCAAAACTCCACGTAACTTACGCTAACTTTCAGAAATGAACTTATGCGCACATACTACAATGATTAGCCGGCAGTGTCAAGACTATTTCGGCAATTTTTGCCAGCCTTATCTTTAAACACTATGCCCAGCCCACGGCAAACACACAATAAATTGACAATCGCCTTG
>CAZRIU010000118.1:0-2658 GCA_964600245.1 uncultured Dehalococcoidales bacterium | reverse complement strand
CTCATCCACACCTCCAACCAGTTCTATACCGTCCCCCAGCTCCGCCTGGCCCAGCTTCTGGTCGAGAACAGCTGTTTGGACAAGGTCTTCTTCGGCAACAGCGGCGCCGAGGCTAACGAGGCGGCCATAAAGCTGGCCCGCCGCTACGGGCAATTAAAACTGGACGGTGCCTACGAGATTATCACCATGCTGGACTCCTTTCACGGCCGCACCCTGGCTATGGTGGCGGCTACGGGACAGGAAAAGATGCAGAAGCCCTTTTCCCCCCTCCCCACCGGCTTCGTCAACGTGAAATATAACAGCATCGGCGCCATCAAGTCGGCGACCACCAAGCGCACCTGCGCCGTCATGATAGAGCCGGTGCAGGGCGAGGGCGGGGTCAACCTCCCTGACGATGGCTACCTGGCCGAGGTGCGCGCCTGGTGTGACCAGAAGGGCATACTGCTCATCCTGGACGAGATTCAGACCGGCATCGGCCGGACGGGCAGCCTCTTCGCCTACGAGCAGTACGGCGTCGAACCTGATATAATGACGCTAGCTAAAGGACTGGGCAGCGGCGTGGCTATCGGGGCTATTCTGGCCAAGGACAAGGCGGCGGTCTTCACCACCGGTGAGCACGGCTCCACCTTCGGCGGCAACCCCCTGGCCTGCGCCGCGGGCTACGCCACCCTGAAATTCGTTATTGATAATAATATACCCGCCAAGGCAAAAGCGGTGGGCGACTATCTTATTCAGGGACTGGCCAAACTTAAAAAGAAATTCCCCTTCATCACCGATGTTCGCGGGCGGGGGCTGCTGGTGGCGGTGGAGTTCAAGGATGATATTGCCCCCTCTCTGGTGATGGACTGCCTTAAAAAGGGCTTACTGGTCAACCAGCTAAAACCCAACGCCATTCGCTTTATGCCTCCCCTCATCATCGGCAACGGAGAGGTCGATGAGGCTTTAGATATACTGGATGAAGCGCTGGTTAGTATAGCAAAATAACGGAGGTGAGGTGTGGCTGATAAAGTAGTGCTCGCCTATAGCGGCGGCGTGGATACCTCGGTGGCCATCAAGTGGCTGCAGGAAAAATACAACCTGGACGTTATCGCCTTCAGCGTCGATGTTGGCAACGAGCCCGACTTCCCCGCCATCCGGGAAAAGGCATTGAAGCTGGGCGCGGTCAAGGCGGTGGTCGCCGACGCCAAAAAGACGTTTATCAACGACTTCGTCTTTTCCGCCCTCAAGGCCAACGCCATGTACCAGGGGCAATATCCCCTGGCCACGGCTTTAGCCCGCCCGCTCATGGCGCAATTGCTGGTGGAGACCGCCCTCAAAGAGGGGGCAAAGTCTGTCGCCCACGGCTGCACGGGCAAGGGCAACGACCAGGTGCGCTTTGATGTCAGCGTGGCTGGGTTAGCCCCTGAGCTTAAGATTCTGGCCCCCGCCCGCGACTGGGAGATGACCCGCGACGAGACCATCGACTACGCCAAGCGCCACGGCATCCCCCTCCCCGTTACCGCCGAAAGCCCCTACTCCATTGACCAGAACCTCTGGGGGCGCAGCATCGAGTGCGGCGTCATGGAAGACCCCTGGGCTGAGCCCCCCGAAGATGCCTTTATCTGGGTAAAACCGATAGCCAAAACCCCCGAAAAAGCCGAATACGTCGAAATCGATTTTAGTAAAGGCGTACCTGTGGCCGTCAACGGCAAAAAGATGGACGGTGTTTCGCTCGTCCAGAATGCCAACGATTTAGCCGGCAAGCACGGTATCGGCCGTATTGACCACATCGAAGACAGGGTGGTCGGCATCAAGTCGCGCGAGGTCTACGAGGCCCCCGCGGCTATCCTCCTCATACAGGCGCACCGCGCCCTGGAGTCGCTTTGCCTCTCCAAAGAGCAGCTGCGCTTTAAAGAACTCGTTTCCGCCGAGTACGCCGACCTGGTCTACGAAGGCCTCTGGTTCACTGCCTTCAGGGAAGACCTGACGGCCTACATCGAGTCATCCCAGCGCTTTGTAACCGGCACGGTAAGGCTTAAACTGCATAAAGGGAGCTTAACGGTGGTGGGGCGAAAGTCCCCTTACTCTCTCTACCGCCATGACCTGGCTACCTACGATAAGGGAGATGTTTTCGACCAGAGCGCCGCCGCCGGCTTTATTCACCTCTGGGGGCTGCCCGCCCGCATACAGGCACGGATGCAGGGCAAAAAAACAAAGGAAGGCTGATATGAGCCATATAAGGGGTCGCTTTAAGAAAAAGGCGGATAAACTGGTGAACGCCTACACCACCTCCATTCCCTTCGACTGGCGTCTCTATCCTTACGACATCGCCGGCAGCATCGCTCACGCCCGCATGCTGGCCAAGCAGGGCATCATCCCTGATAAAGACGCCGAGGCTATCGTCAACGGACTGACGGCGATTCAGCGCGAGATAGAGCAGGGGGAGTTTACCTTTAAGACTGAGCTGGAAGACATCCACATGAATATCGAAGCCCGCCTCATCGAAATGATTGGGGAGGTGGGAGGCAAGCTCCACACCGCCCGTTCCCGCAACGACCAGGTGGCCCTCGACCTGCGCCTCTTCAGCCGCGACGCCATTGCCACCACGCTGGCTCAGCTAAAAGAGCTGCAGCGGGCGCTCATCGCCCTAGCTGAAGCCAACAAAGCAGTCGCTATCCC
>CAZRIU010000117.1:0-2678 GCA_964600245.1 uncultured Dehalococcoidales bacterium | reverse complement strand
AGGCAAAGGATATTCTACTAGATACCCCGACCTCGGTCAAGACCCTGGCCCCGCACCCTGTTATCGATAAAACTGACCACGAAAAGAAGCACACCGCTGGCCAGCAGGCCACCTAGGTCCAGGTACTTTATCTCAAAAAGCTTGCTCACCAGTGCCATACCCCCACCCCCGATAATCGCCGCCAGCGCCCCTAAGGAAGTGACCTTCAGCTTATCTTTATAAAAGCCAGCCAGCACCGGCAGAATCACGCCGGCGGTATAGACAGTATAGGCAAAGAGCAGAGAACTTATCACCCCTTTCAGCGCCAGCGCCACCAGCAGCGAGCAAATCCCCAGCAGCACTATCCCCCAGCGGGAAAGCGCCAGGAGCTTGTCCTGGCCCAGCGAGGGCTTAAACCGCCCCACGATATCCACCGAAAGTATGGTGCTGGCCGTCAGCAAACAGGTGTCGGCGGAAGACATCACCGCCCCCAGCAACGCCGCCAGCACTATATAACCCAGTATTGGCGGCAGGACCTCGGTTATCACCGTGGGGAAAGCCTGCTCCGCCGAAATGCCGGGGAAGAGAGCCGATGCCCCCATGCCGATCAGGGTGATACCCAGGGCAAAGGGAACAATCAGGGCCGCTGCCCAGAAGACCGATGTCCGGGCCGTCCGCCCATCTTTAGCGCAAAAGAGGCGGGAATACATATCCGGCCCCACCACGTAGGTCAACCCCACCAGCAGGAGCAGAGAGACCAGCTCGTAGCCGCCGAACGGCTCGTTTATGGGAAAATCGAAACTCCCCGCGGGCAGAGCCGCCTCCAGTCCCCCCCACCCCCCGACGCGGGTCAGCACCAGCGCCAGCCCGCCGAAGATGCCCAGGAAGATTATCCCCACCTGAATAATATCGGTGCGGATAACGGAATACTGCCCGCCGAGGACGGTATAGGCGATGAAGACGACGCTGAAGATAATCATCCACATCGTCGGGTCGCCCATCCCCAGCACGCTTAAGATTTTCCCCGAAGCCACAATCTGGGCAGCGATGACCCCCACCCAGGAAATAACGATAAGTATGGAAGCGGCCAGCCCGATGCGCTTGTCGTATTGCTTCTCCACCAGCTCGGGCAGGGTGTAAAGCCCGAACTGCCGCACCTTGCCCGCCAAGAAAATCCCCAGAACTATCAGCCCCACCATGCCCACCAGCAGCCACCACATCCCGGTTAGCCCCTGGCTAAAGCCCAACCCGGCCATACCCACCGTGGCCGAGCCGCCAATAATAGTCGCCAGCAGCGAGCCAGTAATAAAAAAAGAGGAGCCACTCCGCCCCGCCACAAAGAAATTAGCCTCTCCCCTCGCTCTTTTGCGGCTCCAAAGCCCGATAGCCACCATGGCTATAAAATAAATGACGACGATTATCAGCCCCATCATTCCTTATCCGTCCTTTGCCTGAAAATGGTCATAAGATAATCGGTGCGCGCTGAGGGCATGATGGCTCTATTGCTAAAAAGACTGGCTTGGAACAATATCGCACTCGGAGTTACTTGCCTGGCTTGGCGCTGCCGATAACGGCAATCTCTATATTCTTACCGCAGTGGGGACAAATGACATTAAGGACAACGGGCTGCAACATTATGCGTTCGGCAACGGCGGTAACCATCGAGTCGATACTATCCAGGCGGTTGTCCAGCATGTCGAGGCGCCGCTTGATGCGTTCGATGTCCTGCGCCTTGCCGGCTCCCGCCGCGGGTTTAGCTTTCTCCGCCAATCAGACACCTCTTAGGGGAATTACAACAAGCCAATTATATGGGTAAAAAAACACGATGTCAAAGCCCTGTTATTAATCTATTGATTTATTAAAAACATCGGCATATACTAGGGAATAAAAAAGTGAGAAGGAGGGAACCAATGCCCGAGAAAGAAATCGGCAAGGTAAGCGACTTCTTCGCTCGGCCGGTGGTGGCAGGCGTTGAAATGAGCGGCAGCCTCAAACTGGGCGACAAGATCCATATCAAGGGTCACACTACTGATATGGAATTTACTGTTGACTCAATGCAGATTAACAACGCCGACGTTACCGAAGTCAAGGCCGGAGACTCCGTTGGCATCAAGGTCAACGAGCGGGTGAGGCGGGGTGACACCGTCTACAAGGTCACCGACTGAAGCGGATCTCTAATCTAGAAAGCAAAAAATATGGCACTAAAGGTACTGATAGAACGTCACGTAAAAAAGGGTAAAGAAGGCCACCTAATCGAACTTCTAAACAATCTGCGCACCGAGCTGCTCTCCCAGCCCGGCTATGTCTCCGGTGAGTTGCTCCAGAGCCAGGAAGATAAATCTACCATCTTTGCCCTCAGCACCTGGCAGAGTGAACTGGACTGGAAGTCCTGGGAAGGCGACCCCAAGCGCTTAGAGCTTGAGGACAAGATTGAACCGCTGTTAACCGAACCGTCCAAACTGACGGTGGCTACGTCCTTTTAAGCGGCTAGACTATGCCCTTAATCAGGTTAGCCATCTCGATGGCGCTGACAGCGGCTTTAAAGCCCTGGTTCCCCTCCTTTGTCCCGGCCCGCCCGATAGCCTGCTCCAGGCTATCAGCAGTGATTATGCCGTAGATAACCGGCAGCCCCACCTCCAGCCCCACCATAGCAATCCCCTTGGTTACCTCGGCGGAGATATATTCAAAGTGAGGCGTTC
>CAZRIU010000116.1:0-2797 GCA_964600245.1 uncultured Dehalococcoidales bacterium | reverse complement strand
CTCCCCCTCAAGCTGGGGACGCTCTGGTTCTTCATCGGTTTCCCCATTTTCTTCCTGGGCGTAATGATGCTGACCATAGCCACCGCCGATTTCGCCGTCGCCCCCTCGGAAGAACCCATCACGCAGGGCACCTACGCCTTCTCCCGCCACCCCCTCTACCTCTCCAGCTTTATAATTTATATCGGCACCGGCATCGCCACCGCCTCCTGGCTCTTCCTGCTGCTGGGCTTGTCCAACATCTTCTGGGTGCGCACCGAGGCGCGGGTCGAGGAAAGATACTGCCTGGAAAAATACGGCGATGCCTACCGCAATTATATGGAACGGACGCCGAGGTGGCTGGGCATACCGAAATCAACCTGAAAGCTGATATTGGTTAAAGCGGCTGTCTATGCTAGTATACTCGCAGCCGTTGTAATAACGA
Source organism: uncultured Dehalococcoidales bacterium (assembly GCA_964600245.1). GTDB lineage: Bacteria > Chloroflexota > Dehalococcoidia > Dehalococcoidales > BS750m-G39 > E44-bin88. The sequence continues at coordinate 2,376 of CAZRIU010000116.1, read as the reverse complement.
AAGGATAAAGTCAATGGAGCCAGTAAAGACAGAGGCAGGATATGTTAGCGGGGCCACTATTGGCGAGCCCGGCAAAGAGGTGCATATCTATAAGGGAATCCCCTACGCCGCCCCACCGGTGGGAGATTTACGCTGGAAGCCACCGCAACCGGTTACTCCCTGGTCGGAGACTCTCCAGTGCACCGAATTTAAGCCCATAGCCCCACAAGCCAACCTCGGCGATTTACCCCCTTTCCCTCAAATCTTACCGTCAAGTGAAGACTGCCTCTACCTGAACATCCTGACGCCGGCGAAAAAGGCCACGGACAAATTACCGGTAATGGTCTGGATGCATGGCGGCGGCTACCAGCTGGGTAGCGCCAGCGACCCGCTCGTCAATATCCCCCACCTCCCCCAAAACGGCATAGTGCTGGTAAACGTAAACATGAGGCTCAACACGATAGGTCTGCTGGCGCACCCCTTACTATCTGAGGAATCACCAAAAGGTGTTTCGGGAAATTACCTGTTCTGGGACATGCTGGCTGCCCTTCAGTGGGTGCAGAAGAACATCGCTGCCTTCGGCGGCGACCCCAAAAACGTAACCATCTTCGGCGAGTCCGGGGGCGGAGCGAAGGTTGCCAACCTGATGGCTTCACCTTTGGCCAAGGGGCTTTTCCAGAGAGCTATTTGTGAAAGTGGAACATCGGTCAGGGCGTTCTCAACCAGCAAACCCCTGAAAGAGCTAGAAGCTATGGGGGAGAAATTCTTCGCCAAACTCGGCGTCAATAAGGAGAAAGACCCGCTGGCGGCGGCTCGTGCCCTACCCTGGGAGAAAATTATAGAAACTGATAACACCCTGATCCGGGAGTTGGCTATGCTTGGACCGGAGGGTCTCTGGGATGCAGGAGTGGACGGCTGGTTCCTACCGGATACACCGTCCAACATCTTCAAGACAGGCAAACAGAATACTGTCCCCCTTATCGTGTGCGCCAACCTCGGGGAAGTGACCGGTCCAGGGGTACTGGTGTTTCCCTTCTTAATTCCGGGTTATGTGGATATGCTTTCTAGTGTGAGCCAGGCTGGTCAAAAGGGCTACGCCGCTATTTTTGACCACGTTCCGGCGGGTTGGAAGCGGGAGGGTTGTATCTCCACCCACGCCATGGAGCTTGGCTACGTTTTCGGCGATTGGGATAGCAAGACTGATCACTGGCTGATATTATATTTTCTCGCTAGTCAATCCGGGGCTAAATCAAAAGACCCCGGGGTGACAGATGTGGATAGAAAGGTATCCGAGGCGATGATGGCGATGTGGGCTCAGTTTGCCAGGACGGGAGACCCCAATACCAAAGGCTTAACCACCTGGCCGGCTTATGAAGCCGCCAGCGACCAGTACCTCTATATCGCCGACCCCCTGGAGGTTAAATCAGGCTTTTCCAAGGTCAGCTAAAGAGAGCGAGGTGGAAGTGGCAAATATGGCCGAAGGCAAGAACTCAATCGCTTACTGCGGCATCTACTGCGGCGAATGCTTCATTGGCCAGGGCAAGGTCGCCGACCTGGCCCGCGACCTGAGAAAAGAGCTGAGAAAATACCGCTTTGATAAGATGGCCAAGTCCTTCTCCGAGGTGCCCCGCTTCGCCGTACTCAAGGACTACCCCCAGTGCTACGATGTGCTCGGGGAGCTGGTAAAGCTTCGCTGCCACAAGACCTGCCGGGATGACGGCGGCCCTCCTTTCTGCAAGATGAGGAAGTGCTGCCGGAAGAAAGGCATTGACGGCTGCTGGGAATGTGAAGAGTTCGAGACCTGCCAGGAACTGGACTTCGTGAAGACCTATCACGGCGACGCCCACCTCAAGAACCTGAGGAAGCTTAAGAAAGCGGGCGTCGAAGGCTTCCTAGCAGGCAAGAAATACTGGTATTTCCCCCCTAAGAGGAAAGAAAATGCTTGACCTTAAGTTTATCAGAGACAACCCCGACCAGGTGCGCCAGGCGATAAAAAACCGCCGCGATACCGCCCCCCTCGACGAACTCCTTGCTCTCGACAGCGAGCGCCGCCAGAAGCTGTTAGAGCTTGAGGAGATGAGGCACCAGCGCAAAGAGGCGGCGCGGGAAAAGAAGGCCGACAAGAAGTCGGGCCGCGACCTCCGCACTACGATAAGGGAGCGAGAAGAAGAGGTCAGGAGCTTAGACGAGCAGATCGAAGCCCTACTCCTCCAATTGCCCAACATCCCCCACCCCGCCACCCCCGTCGGCAAGGACGAAAATGATAACCCCGTAATCCGCTCCTGGGGAGAGCTCAAAAAGTTCGACTTCATGCCCGTCCCCCACTGGAAGCTGGGCGAGGACCTGGACATCATTGACTTTGAGCGCGGGGTCAAGCTCTCCGGCACCCGCTTCTAC
>CAZRIU010000115.1:0-2829 GCA_964600245.1 uncultured Dehalococcoidales bacterium | reverse complement strand
TTGGCCTGTTTGAGGAAATCATCCTTATATCCCATCTGGAAGGCCCTGCCGCCGCAGCAGGACTCGTTTTCGTAGCCAATACCGAAGTCGATACCGGCCTTCTTTAGTATCTTGGCCGTAGCTTTAGCCAGCTTCTGGTAGTTCTTGTCGTAGCTCGTCAGGCAGCCGACATGATAGTACACGGCCACCCTTTCCTTGGTGGCGTCTTTAAGCCCCAGCCCTTGGGCCCAGGCAGCGCGCTTTCCTTTAGCGCCCGGCACCATCGTGCCCTGCTTGCGCAGGCTGTTAATTAGCTTGTCCAGGGCGGGGTGGGTATGGCCTGTCTCGACACACCTGATGCGGAATTCATTGATGGGCAGGAGTACTTCCATGTCCATGGCGTATTTACAGGATATATCACAGGCACCGCACATCTGGCAGTTATAGACAATATCAAGGAGCTTATCGGTATATTTAAATCCGTTGGTCAGCATTTCCTTGGCGATAAGCAATCGGCCACTGCCTGAGTAGGCGTGGAAATTATATCTCGAGATGCTGGGACATGCTTCAGAATGCTCGACTCCCTTTATCTTTTGCAGGGGTATATGTTTGCAGGCCGAACACCGGCAGCACATCTCGACATCACCACGGTAATCTTCTATTGCCATCTTCGCTCCTCCTTAACTTTATCCATCGGGGTCAGAAACAAAGCTTCCCGGGATTCATAACCTTGTTGGGGTCTAATATCTCCTTAACCCTGGTGAGAGCTTCAACGTAGGCCGCATCTCTATTGACAATCATCCGGGCGCTCTTATCATAGGGCCTGGAGAAGAAGGCGCCCGTCGCCATCAGGGAAGTGACGGCGAAAGAAGATAGCTCCTCGACTCGATTCAGCTCACTGGGGTTTTCGGGGTCATAAAAGAGGTTGAACTCGCAGTGGCAGTTGGCCCCCTGTACTATGGGCTGGAGGTAAATGCCCATATCGGAAGCGGGGTAACCGAATTCATTAGCCAGCTCGTACATGACGCTAATCTGGCCTTCGAGCTTTTCGTAGGTGGTTATGAAGAATATGTCGTGACAGGCTCCTTTGTAGCGAAGCTTCCAGTAAGGTTCGGCGGAGGGCCGCTGCACCGTTTTTAACATTTCGGCGGCGGAAACCATGCCCACGGCTCTTTCCGCCTCCAATCCTATCCGGTTGGTTAGATCCGAGATGCCCTTTATCTGGGAACTCACCCTTTCTTCGGGAAAATAATCATAGCCGGCTACATTAAAGAAGAGTACCCAGGGTGGCAAACTATCCTTCAAGTTTGGGTAATCGGCGGGCCATTTCTTGGCCATAATAGCCGCCAGGTTGGTGTTATTCAGCACCAGGCACTCGTTAACCAATCTCTGCCTTACCAGCCAGTGAACCAGCTCGAAGAGCTTATTAAGGTCTGAGGAGCCGACCAGGAAAGGCTCTTCGAGTTTAGGGAGCAGTTCGCATCTTAAAGATGCCCAGGTTACGATACCCATCGTCCCCTGGGCTCCCTGGATAAGCCGGTACCATTGTGCTGGCCCCGGCCCATAGGGTGTCTTTTGCGCCCCACCGGCTGCCCACTGCTCCTCGATTGTCCCTGGCCCTGCCGCCTGCCCGGTGCGGAACGTCTCGCCGCTGCCAAAGACGACCTCAACGCAGGCCAGCGGGTCCGATATATCCCAGTGATACTTGGGCATTACCACGGGCTCTCTTTCCAGCATGCTGCCGACGACGGTCTTCGACTTCCTTGGCAGTAAGGGCATATTGAGCCTTAAGCCCTCTTTCTCTACGGCTGGTATCAGTTCGCCGAAGGTCACCCCCGGCTCAACCATGGCCACCCGGTGAAAACGGTCAACCCGGATAACCTTTTTCATCCTGCTCAAGTCGACGATAACGGCGCCTCCAGTGCCGGGAACAGTGTCACCACGAAAATGGGGAGGGCCTGAACTCACTGGCACCAGCGGCGTTCGCGTATCGTTAGCCAGCTTGACCAGCTTGGCGATGTCGGCGCTGTTTCTGGGTTTGACCACGTAGTCGGGCGTTATCATGTTGACGAAGCTCATGTCGGCGGCGTACTCCTCCAGCACTGCCGGCTTCTGGCTCACATTGGCCGCACCGACTATCTTGGTCAGCTTCTCTGCTTTAATCATTGGTCTCCTCTCGGCTTGGTGAGAATTGGGGTGGGGGCTACCAAGTGCTTATTATTTACTCTTATCACCCGAATGTCAATAACTAGTTATAGAACGCGTTGACAAAGTGGGAGTAAAAAACTATTATAGCCACAGCCCGGTTACATTTAATCGCTATAGTTTGCCTTCATTACCTAAGGCAAAGAGAAGGAGGATTCAAATGGCCGATACCAAGTACGGGAAGTATATCATCAAAGAACCCTTAGAAAAAGGAATGGCGCCGAGCTTGCACATATGCGCTGAAGAAGGTTGTGCCGGCGCCGCCTTTCCCAGCTTTCCGGTTGAAGTCCAACTACTTTGCATCACCGAACCGCTCGAATTTCCTCATCCGCCCCACGTCCACGATGCCGACGAAATTTTTTTCATCTTTGGTAGTAACCCCTTAAATTACTACGATTTCGACGCCGAAATCGAGATAACTTTGGGCGAGGAACGAGAAAAACATATAATCAACACCACATCCATCGTCTACATCCCCAAGGGGTTATTACACGCTCCGATTGCCATCAAGAAGGTGAATAAACCTATTCAATGGATGCACGTTCTCTTTACTCCTAAATACGATATGGCAGTAGGTGACGTTTCGCAGCATCCTAAACACCCTCGTGAGCAATATACGCCCGAAGAGATTAAAAAGTTGAAGGG
>CAZRIU010000114.1:0-2830 GCA_964600245.1 uncultured Dehalococcoidales bacterium | reverse complement strand
GTCACCCAGAAGGAATTCTAGAGGGAGAATCCCCTCTAAGGGTGGGCAGGGTGGGACGAAAAACCCACGTTCGCCAAGGTGGGGTGGAAGCACCCCACCCCCTCAGTTTTAACTTTGCCCCGAATCCCGTTATAATAGGATGATTAGCTCTTAACTTTACCGGAGTTGAACTATGCCCAAGAGTCCTATCATCCAGGTAGAAAATCTAGTTAAAAACTACGGCAACCTGACGGCGGTAAACGACATCAGCTTCACCGTCGACGAGGGAGAAAGCTTTGGCCTGCTCGGCCCCAACGGCGCGGGCAAGACGACGGTCATTAATATACTCTGCACTCTTTCTAGGCCCACCTCGGGCCGGGCGCTCATTAACGGCTTTGACGTTAACAAACAGCGCGACCAGGTGCGCCAGAGCATCGGGCTCGTCTTTCAGGACCCTAGCCTCGACGACAGGCTCACCGCCCTAGAAAACCTGGAGTTTCACTCCCGCGTCTATAACATCCCACGCGCGGTGCGTAAAGAGAGGATGGAACAGGTGCTCAAAATGGTCGAGCTCTGGGAAAGACGCCGCGACGTCGTCAAGACCTTCTCCGGCGGGATGAAACGCCGCCTAGAGCTTGCCCGCGGGCTGCTCCACTACCCCAAGGTACTCTTTCTCGACGAGCCCACCCTGGGGCTCGACCCCCAGACCCGCCACCGCCTCTGGGATTTTATACTCGAACTGCGCAAAAAAGAAGGCATCACCGTCTTTCTCACCACTCATTATATGGACGAAGCCGAATACGCCAACCGCATCGCCGTCATCGACTACGGCAAGCTCATCGCCCTGGATACCCCCCGCGGGCTGAAGAGCATGGTGGGGGGAGACATAATTACCCTAGATACCGCCGATAATAATAAGGCCCAAGCCGAGCTTAAGGAGCGCTACCAGATAGAGGCCAATAACGATAGCGGGCAGCTAACTTTTGAGACCGCCAACGGCGACCGGTTCATACCAACGCTGACCAAAGAGCTTAAGACCGAGATTTCAAGCATCAGCCTGCGCCGCCCCACCCTGGACGATGTATTCCTCAAGCTTACCGGCCACGGGCTCAGGGACGAGGCGGTCAGGAGCGAGTTTAAAGAGATAGTGCGTCAGATAGGTCGCCACCACCGAAGGCATTAGAGAGAGCCATGAATAACCTGTGGGGAATTTATACCATCTGGTACCGTGACCTGTTAAGGTTCTGGCGGGACAAGATGCGCATAGTAACCGCCCTTGCCTTCCCCCTGCTCTTTCTCGTCGTCTTCGGCAGCGGCTTAAGCGGCGTAATGGGCATGCTCGCTCCGGGCATTGACTTTTCCCAGTTCATGTTCCCCGGCATCATCGGCATGACAGTGCTCATGACCTCTTTTATTTCGGGGGTGTCCGTGGTCTGGGACCGCGAGTTCGGGTTCCTCAAAGAGATACTGGTGGCGCCCGTCAGCCGCGTATCGGTGGCGGCGGGCAAAACGCTGGGCGGCGCCACCATCGCCCTCATTCAGGGCGGGATCATCCTCGCCTTTGCCCCCCTCTTCGGCGTCACCTTCCCCCCCAGCATACTGCTCAAGCTGCTGCCGATTATGTTCCTGGTCGCCTGCGCCCTCTCCGCTATGGGCATCTTCCTCGCTTCAAGGATAAAATCTATTGAAGCCCATCAGGGGGTAATACAGCTATTGATGTTCCCCATGATATTCCTCTCGGGCATCTTCTTCCCGGTCACTAACCTGCCCGACTGGATGAGCGTCCTGGTCAAAATCAACCCCGTCACCTACGCCGTCGACCCCATACGCCAACTGATGCTCGGCTCTGAAGCTTCCTCGGCGCTGGCCATTACCCTCTTCGGCCACAGGATGTCCATCGGCGAAGACCTGCTCATCGTCGCCGCCTTCGGGCTTATCATGGTCGTCCTGGCCATGTGGTCCTTCGGTACGCAGGAATAAAAGAAAAAGCGCTGGCTTTATAAGCCAGCGCCTAAAATTTTCTGGTGGAGACGGGTTGCCACCTGCCCTACTACTAGAGAATCTGCACGCCTCTGGCTTCAAGCTCCGGAATGTATATATTTAAGGAATCGACAGACAAAGGATTCCCCGAGAGAATAAAAACGTTTTCCAGGAAGACTAACTCCAAAAGCGGAGAGGCATCGCTAATCTGGTTGTTCCACAGCGTAACCGAGCGGAGGTTTGTCAACGCCGCCAGCGATGATATATCGCTTATCTGATTAGTTTCCTCGCTGCCGTTAAGCCCCAGGCTGGAGAGGTTGGTGAAAGAGGCTTCCGATAAAGATGATATATCCGTTATCTTATTGAAACTGAGCTCAAGCTCGGTGAGGTTGGACAATGAAAGCAGAGGGGTAATGTCGCTGACCTGGTTGCCCATTAAATATAGCCCGCCTAAGTTATCCAATTCGGACAGCGGTGAAACATCGGTTATCTCATTTTCAGCGAGCCAGAGCATGGAAAGATTCGTGCAGTATTCAAGGCCGCTTAAGTCCTTAATACCCACCTCTACAGCCCACAGCATGGTAAGCTCCTGCAAATCTTCAGGGTAAATGGGCCCCTCGGGTTTGTCGATAGCCTCCCTTACCGCCGCCTCCAGATTTGGGTCGGGGAAACTAAACCCATTATCACCTGAGTCTGTGCAAGAACTACAGATAAAGACTCCAGTCATCATTGCCATGACAAGTAGTAAGAATAAAGCCCTTTTTAAAATAATAGCCCCCCCGACGTTAGACGCCCTTTAGTTACCTTAGCCATAGCACTAAAAGCGCCATCTGTCAATGCCCTTTCACTTGTAAAGTTCAAAAAAACCAAA
>CAZRIU010000113.1:1853-2936 GCA_964600245.1 uncultured Dehalococcoidales bacterium | reverse complement strand
AAACAAGAGTAAAATACGACTATGAAAAGCAGTTCTAAGAAGGATAAGGGTATGGAAACCGGAACCTGGAAAGTCAAGACGGGCCTGGCCCAGATGCTCAAGGGCGGGGTGATTATGGACGTGGTTACCCCTGAGCACGCCCGTATTGCCCAGGAAGCGGGCGCCTGCGCCGTGATGGCACTGGAGCGAGTGCCCGCTGACATCCGCGCTGCTGGTGGCGTGGCCCGTATGGCCGACCCGACCGTCATCGAAGCTATCATGAAGGCGGTCTCCATCCCGGTGATGGCTAAGTGCCGTATCGGGCACTTTGTCGAGGCCCAGGCGCTCGAGGCGCTGGGGGTGGACTATATCGACGAGTCCGAGGTGCTGACCCCGGCTGACGAGAGCCATCACGTCTGGAAGCACGACTTTAAGGTGCCCTTCGTCTGCGGCTGCCGCGACCTGGGAGAGGCATTACGGCGCATCGGGGAGGGGGCGGCTATGATTCGCACCAAGGGCGAGGCTGGCAGCGGCAATATCGTCGAGGCAGTGAGGCACATGCGGGCGGTAACGGACGGAATCCGTAAGCTGGTTAATACGCCTCAGGGCAAGCTGACGGCAGCGGCTAAAGAGATGAGAGCCCCCTTGGAGCTGGTCGTTGAAGTACATAAAACGGGCAAGCTGCCCGTGGTCAACTTTGCCGCGGGTGGGGTGGCCACACCGGCCGATGCTGCCCTGATGATGCAGCTGGGCGCCGACGGCGTTTTCGTCGGCTCGGGGATATTCAAGTCCAGCGACCCCGCTGTCAGGGCCAAAGCCATTGTCGAGGCGACCACTCACTATCAGGATCCCAAAATCATTGCCGAGGTCTCCAAAAATCTGGGAGAGGCCATGGCCGGATTGGATATAAAGCAAATCCCCACCGAAGAACTGCTGGCACAACGAGGGTGGTAGTATGAGAATTGGCGTCCTTGCCTCGCAGGGAGCCTTTATTGAACACATAGCTGCATTACGCCAACTGAGGGTAGAGGCTTTGCCCGTCCGCCTGGCTCCGCAACTTGACGGTTTGGACGGGCTTATTATTCCCGGCGGGGAGAGCACTGC
>CAZRIU010000113.1:0-1753 GCA_964600245.1 uncultured Dehalococcoidales bacterium | reverse complement strand
TAAATAAGGAGGCACCTTGGAGAAGGTCATCACTGATGACTTGAAGGAGCTGGTCGGCATCCTGCCGACGCACATACGCCAGTCGCTGCGCCGCCAGAAGGACATCAGCGAGCTTCTGGAGGTAGTCCTCGACCTGGGACGTATGCCGGAAGCCCGTTTTTTAGAGCGGGAGGTTATCCTTGGCTCCAGAGAGGTCGCTGAGGCTGACATCGACTACGTGGCCTCTAGGGTGAGCAGCTTCGGGGATGACAACCGCGCCGGCATTGAGCGCACGCTGCACCGTATTTCGGCTATACGTAACCGCAAGGGGCGTATCGTAGGATTGACCTGCCGCGTGGGTAGAGCCGTCTTCGGCACGATGAAGGTTATCGAGGACCTTATCCAGTCGGGCAAGAGCGTGCTCCTGCTGGGGCGGCCGGGGGTGGGCAAGACCACCATGCTGCGCGAGGTAGCCAGGGTGCTTGCCGACGACATAGATAAGCGGGTTATCATCGTGGATACCTCCAACGAGATTGCCGGCGACGGCGATATTCCCCACCCCGCTATTGGCCACGCGAGGCGGATGCAGGTAACTACGCCTACCATGCAGCATGCGGTGATGATTGAAGCTGTGGAGAACCATATGCCCGAGGTAATCGTCATCGACGAGATTGGCACCGAGCTCGAAGCCCAGGCGGCGCGGACTATCGCCGAACGAGGAGTGCAGCTGGTAGGCACGGCCCACGGCAATACGCTGGAGAACCTGATGATGAACCCCACACTGGCCGACCTCATCGGCGGTATCCAGACGGTTACTTTAGGTGATGAAGAAGCCAAGCGTAGAGGCACGCAGAAGTCAATACTGGAGCGGATGTCGCCGCCGACCTTCGATATCGTGGTGGAGATACAGGACTGGGACAATGTAGCCATTCACCCCGACGTGGGTGAGGCGGTTGACGCCCTGCTGCGGGGTAATCCTATAGCCACCGAGGTGCGCTGGCTCGACGAGTCGGGCGAGATAAAGAGCCGAAAAGAGGAGCCAGCGGCTATCGAGGGCGCTCCTTCAATCAGACCGGTAACCAGCAAGGCTATGCCCAAGCTCTTCCTCTTCGGGGTTAACCGGGGGCGAATAGAGCAGGTGGCTAAAGATATGCGTTTAAGCCCCGAGGTGGTGGGGAGCTTAAAAGAAGCCGACCTTTTTGTCACCTCTAAAGCCTACTACCGGCGCAAACCGCAGAAGGTCAGCGATGCCGAAGCCTCAAACCTGCCTATATATGTACTCAAGAGCAACACACCGGCCCAGATAAGGCAGCTATTGAATACCGTCTATCCCAGAGCCGGGGCTGAGAAGCAAAACCGGCTTAAAATCGCTCTCAGTGAGGCTGAGGAGGCTGTGGGAAGAGTGAGGGAGGGGGAGGGGGCAGTGGAGCTCAGCCCGCAGAGCGCCTATATACGGAGACTGCAACACCTGCTCGCCCAGCGCAGTCATCTATCTTCGCAAAGCACGGGCAAAGACCCCAATAGACGGGTGAGGATTTATAAGGGGTGAAGACTGAATCGCTGGTAGACGGTAGGACGGCGGAGGAGTGGAATAGGAGGGGCATCGAGCTGACCAAGCAGGGCAACTACGAGAAATCACTGGTTGCCTATGATAAGGCTATCAAGGCAGACCCGCAATTCGACGGCGCCTGGTATAACAAAGGGGTTGCCCTCAGCGGGATGGGCGAATACGAAAAAGCGCTGGATGCCTTTATCAAAGCCACGGGGATAAACC
>CAZRIU010000112.1:0-2991 GCA_964600245.1 uncultured Dehalococcoidales bacterium | reverse complement strand
GAGTGGTGCCGCCCCGATAGGGTAGGTGAGTTCTCCGAATCAGCCTGTATCTACGGGGGGCTGGGCCGGTTCCCCGCCACCCAGATTATGCCCCTAGCCATGGCCCACGCCCTAAAACTGGCTAAATTTGGTGCTTAAGGAGGTGCGTGATGCGCGTACCGATGATTGCCGGTAACTGGAAAATGCACACCACGGTAGAGGAAGCCATCGAGCTGGTCATCAAGATGCGTTTCGGGCTTGACCGCATAGATAATGTGGAAAAGGTGATCTGCCCGCCCTTTATCTCCCTGGAGGCCATCAAAAAACGGCTTGAGGGGAGCACGATAAAGCTGGGAGCGCAGGACATCCACTATGAGGAAAAGGGGGCATTTACCGGGGAGATTTCGCCGCAGATGGTGGCTGACCTCTGTGACTATGTTATTGTCGGTCACTCCGAGCGCCGTCAGCACTTCAACGAGACCATTGACATCGTGGATAAAAAGGTCAAGGCGGCAATGAAGGTAGGTTTGAAGCCAATTCTTTGTATTGGCGAAAGCCCGGAGGAAAACGAGGCGGGTAAAACAGAAGAGGTCTTGACCAAGCAGCTAAGCTCGCCATCGGCCCGTTTGTACCTAATCGGCGGCATCGTTATAGCCTATGAGCCCATCTGGGCTATCGGCACCGGACGTCCCGCCACCGGCGAACAGGCCAATAAGACCATCGGCTTTATCCGCCAGTACATCGCTGAAGAACAGGGCAAGAGTATTGCCCAGGACGTGCGCATACTCTACGGCGGCAGCGTCACCGCCGAAAACATCGCCGAGTTCGTCAAGCAGCCCGAAATTGACGGCGCTCTGGTCGGTGGAGCCAGCCTCAAGCCCAGCGAATTTTTGAGCATAGTCAAGCAGACTGCGGAGATTAAGGGGGCAAAATGAACCGCCTGCTCGGTATAGTCGGCCCCACAGGCGTCGGCAAGAGCTACATGGGCATTCAGCTGGCGCAGGCCCTGGGCGGGGAAATCGTCAATGCCGATAGCCGCCAGGTCTACCGTTTCATGGATATCGGCACCGCCAAGCCCACCCCTCAAGAGCGGGCTATCGTCCCCCACCACGTAATTGATGTCGTCAGCCCCAACGAGAACTTCAGCCTGGCTCAATACCAGCAGCTGGCTGTCAGAGCTATCGAGGATATCCAGCAGCGTGATAAGCTACCCATAGTGGTCGGAGGCAGCGGGCAGTACGTCTGGTCAGTGCTGGAGGGGTGGGGCATACCCCAGGTAGCCCCCAACCCCGAACTACGGCAGGAACTTGAGGAGAGGGCCGACATGGGCGAGGGCGACAAGCTCCACGAAGAGCTTAGTGGCGTCGACCCCGAGGCGGCGCAGAGAATCGACCCTCGCAACGTGCGCCGCACCATAAGGGCGTTGGAGGTATTCAACGAGACCGAGACACCCATCTCACAGCTCCAGCGTCGAGAAGCGCCGCCCTCCGAAATCTTTGTCATTGGCCTGACCGCTGATAGGGAAGAGCTCTACCGCCGTATTGACCTGAGGGTAGATGAGATGATAGAGCAGGGTTTGGTCGATGAGGTCAAGCGATTGATGAGTCGGGGCTTTGACTTTAATATGCCGGCTCTGTCAAGCATAGGCTACCGGCAAATTGGCCAGTTCCTCAGGGAGGAGCTGACCCTGCCCGGCGCTATCCAGCAAATCAAGTTCGAAACCCACCGCCTCGCCCGCCAGCAATACACCTGGTTCCGGCTGGAGGATGACCGAATACACTGGTTCGATATACAGAGAACGAGCGATGCCCAGATTATGGGCCCACTGAACAGGTTTTTAAGAGGCAGCCGCCAATGAATTTTACCAAGCTCCAGGGCGCTGGCAACGATTTTATACTGGTTGAAGCTGATAAAAAGCCGCTCAACTGGCCAAAGCTGGCGATAGCTATGTGCCACCGCCACTTCGGTATCGGCGCCGACGGCTTACTTTTGTTGTCCTTGGATAAAACCGACCTCAGGATGCGAATGTTCAACCCCGACGGCTCCGAAGCCGAGGCCTGCGGTAACGGCTTAAGGTGCTTGGTCAAATATGCTTTGAACAAAGGTATAATTGATAGCCAAGCCCCCGAAGCATCGGTGGTAACGAAATCGGGCGTAAGGAAAGCCAGACTGCACATCAAAGGCAATACGACTTTTATCCAGACAGGCATGGGCGAGCCGAAATTCGGCGCCAAAGATATACCAGTGACGCTCGAAGACAAGCCAGCCGAGCCGATTTTAGATTATTCCCTTACGATAGAGGACAGAAAGCTGGCTTTGAGCTTTGTCTCTATGGGCAATCCCCACGCTGTCTATTTCGCAGAGCCGCCCGTGGCTGACTTTCCCCTGTCACAGATAGGCCCCAAGGTAGAAAATCACCCCATGTTCCCTAACCGGACCAACTTCGAGATTGCCCGGGTGCTAAACCGAAATCAAATAGAGGCGCGTGTCTGGGAGAGGGGAGTGGGGGAGACACTGGCCTGCGGCAGTGGTGCCTGTGCCATAGCCATCATAGCCAAACTACACGGTTACACCGACAACAAGGTTGATATAAGACTACCGGGAGGAACTTTAGGCGTGGAGTGGAATGGGGCAGGGGAAATATTCCTCAGCGGCCCCGCCGAAATCGTATTTAGCGGAGAGTGGCCAGATGAGAATATCGCGACGGATTGAGAGCCTACCGCCTTATCTTTTTGCCGAAATAAGCCGTAAAATCGCTGAGAAAAGGGCCAAGGGCGAAGATATAGTCAACTTCGGCGTCGGCGACCCCGATATACCCACCCCAGCCCCTATTATCGACAGCCTGTGTAAGGCCGCCAAAGACCCGCCTAACCACCGCTACCCCGAAAGCGAGGGCCTGCCCGAGCTGCGTCAGGCAATAGCTGCCTGGTACAAGAAGCGTTTTGACGTAGACCTCGACCCTGACAAAGAGGTATTGCCCCTCATCGGCTCCAAGGAGGGCATCTTCCACAT
>CAZRIU010000111.1:0-3007 GCA_964600245.1 uncultured Dehalococcoidales bacterium | reverse complement strand
GGCACCAGCCACCGCCTTACCTTTTAGCGGTTTCCAGTGCCCTCTTTCCATCCCACACCTCCCCAGATAAGACCAAACAGAGTATGCTATACTGCCATCCAGTATGCCCGACAGGCAAATAGATACCATTTTTAGTGCCTTTTGTCAATACCCTGTAGGAAATTATATCCATCCTCCCGTCGTAGATTGCATCCCCTCATTGCGCCCCGAGCCATTAACTGCTAAAATCAGCCAGACCAACGCTCCTGGAATAAGGGGGTTGCCATGACTGCCAAAAAGCGTGATTATTCCGTGCTCGACAAACTCAAACTGGAAAGAAAGCCCGTCGGCGTCAAGTTCCTCTCCGTCAAGCCCGAGGGCATCAAGAGAATAGGCAAAAGGCTTTCTTTCTGCGAGATGTTCAAGGAAGCCCAGACCTCCGCCCCCTTCTACGTGCAAAGAGAAGACCTCCATTGCATCGAGCCTTTTATACTGGGCATGGAAGACCCCGACCCGATGCTGGTCGGCGGGCTGGTGGGCGAGGCCGACGAGCTCTTTGAGGAAGCCCGCGCTAACCGCAAGCTTTATCAATTCCTGCCCAAGATGGTCAAGGGCTCGGTCAGCTACGTCGCCTTCTCGTCTGTTGACCAACTCACTTTTGACCCCGACGTCGTCGTCTTCACGACCAACGCCGGCCAAGCCTATCACATATTGCGTGCCCTGAACTATTCCTCCGGCGACATGTGGTCGGCCAAAGGCACCTCGGTGGCGGCCTGCGCCTGGATTTACATCTACCCCGTATTAAGCGGCGAGATGAACCTCACCATCACCGGCATCAGTCTGGGCATGCGTGCCCTCAAGGTCTTTCCCGAGGGCTTAATCATCATCTCCCTGCCCTGGCCCAAGCTGGACGAGACCCTGGAAAACATGCGCAACATGAAATGGAAGCTGCTCTCCGACGAGATAACGGGCGAAGAACACAAGAAACGCGTTGATAAACTTTTTAACGATCTGAGGCAGAAGATAAAAAGATAGCTAAAGGAGGGTTTAAAAATGCTAGACTACTCCATATTCGAAAAATTCAAGTTCGAAAGAAAGCCCGTCGGTGTCAAATACTCGCTGGCCAAACCGAAGGGCATCAAGCCGCTGGACAAGAGCCTGGCTATCTGCGAGATGTTCGCCGCCGCCCAGAACTCCCCACCATTCTACGCCACCAAGGAAAACGTCCAGTGCGGCGAGCACGTCGTCGGCATGGAGGACTTCCCTCCCATGATGTACAGCGGCCAGCTGGGCTCGAAGTTCTCCATGTTCAAGAACGCTGGCGCCAACCGCCGCATCTATGACTACATCCCGCTCTTGCCCAAGGACTCCGTGAAATACATCATCCACGCCCCGTTTGATAAGCTCACCGACGACCCCGACTTTTTGATTTTCACCACCAACCCCGCCCAGGCGGAGATTATACTGAGGGCCAGCAGCTTCGCCAACGGCAAGATGTGGTCGTTCAAGGGGACGACCTGTCTATCCTGCGCCTGGATATACGCCCACCCCTACCTCAACGGCGAGATTAATATGACCGTCAGCGGCCTCGGCTACAGCATGAAAGCCCGTGGCGTCCTCCCCGAAGGACTATTGATTATCACCGTCCCCTTCGACCTTCTCCCCGGCCTCATTGACAACCTCAAGGAGATGGAGTGGCAGCCCTACTGGTTCAAGCTGGGGAGAGAAGGCTTCATCAAAGAGGTCAAGAGAAGCAGCGAAGAGCTGGCGAAGAAACTGGCGAAGGACTAACCGGATTTGCAGCCGATGGTCAGCTTCTGGTGTTCTTGGCCATGGCTATCGCCTTTCGGCGGGGGCTATCCAGAAACAGCTTGATGGGGATAAAGACAAAGACAGCTATTGCATAGGCCAACAACAGCCACTGCTGGCTCACCGCCAGTATACCCGCGATGACGGCGCCGCCGATAGCGCAGCCCAAACGCGAATTTCTCGTAACCAAGAATAGCCCGCCGTAAACGGCCAGCCCGGCCAGGGTCGGCAAAGGAAACAGGACCAGCATTGTCCCGAAAGTACTGGCCGTCCCCTGCCCCCCTCTGAAGCCAGCAAAGACAGGAAAATCATGCCCCAGGATAGCCATAACGCCGGTCAGGAACTGCCAGCCCAAGTCCAACCCCAGAACGTAAGCCAGCAAAACAGGCACTGCCCCCTTGGCAAAATCGATTACGGCCACCATGAAGCCGAATCTAGGCCCAATCGCGTGAAAGGTGTTACGCGCCCCCATGTTACCGTCGCCGACAGTGCGTATGTCGACGCCTCTAAACCGTTTGGAGACCATCAGCGCCGTAGGTAGTGAGCCCAGAAGATAGGCGAAAATCAGAACGGAGGCTATTTTTATAAATTCACTCGGCTCCATCGCTCCCCCTGCATTAGTAGTTAAATATACATAGGAATCCTATGTATTCTACCACGTTAAGTCAAATGTGGCTATTGTAATCTAGCGGCAAATGGCATAGAATCTCTGTACCACCACGCACCAGAGCCCAAATATCAATAATCGAAAGGGGAAAACAATGGCCACAAAATACGACAAATACTTTTTTTCGGGTCCCGTTCCGGAGCGCGAGGCCGCCAAAATGATCGCCGACATTAACGGCGATTTAATTCCAGGGAGCAACCGATATATGGTTAACTGGGTATTCCCTTCCCCGGCTGAGCTATTCGGGGTGGACTCGTGGGACCAGATTTCTCACGGCCCCCACATTCACAAAAGCGCCGAAATCCTGATGCATATCGGCACCAACCCGGATGCCCCCTACGACCTGGGCGCCGAGGTCGAGCTATGCATGGGCCCGGAGATGGAGAAGCATACCATCACCAAGTCCACTGTGATTTATATACCACCGAATTTCATACACTGCCCCTGGACTATCAAGCGGGTGGACCGGCCCTTTATAATTATACAGGTCAATCAAGAAGCCAGGCATACCGAAAAATCGATGAAAAACCTGGTGCCCGAAAAGGATATGGA
>CAZRIU010000110.1:0-3070 GCA_964600245.1 uncultured Dehalococcoidales bacterium | reverse complement strand
ACCCCGACGCTAGGCTCATCCCCGAGGTCAGGGCGATAGACGCCGAAATCGAGCGTCTGGCGGCGGATACCCCCAGTAAGGTCGGCACGGGAGGGATGACGGCCAAGGTGGAAGCGGCCAAGCTGGCTACTTCTTCAGGGGTGACGGTGGTCATCGCCGACGGCCGGGAGCCCGATGTTATCCTGAAGGTAGTAAATGGCGAGGCTACCGGCACCCGCTTTCTGCCCGTAGCCAGCCGCTTGGAGAGCCGCCAGCGCTGGATGCTCAGTGGCCTCTCCACCAGGGGCAAGCTGGTGGTGGATTCGGGGGCGGCCCTGGCCCTAAAAGACCAGAAGCGAAGCCTGCTGGCGGCGGGCATAAAAGACGTCGAGGGCAAGTTCCGGCGCGGCGACATCGTAAATATCTGCGACGCCGAGGGCTGTCGGCTGGCCTGCGGTATCACCAACTATAGCTCCAAGGACATCGCTGTTATTAAGGGCGCCCACTCGGATAAGATCGCCACTCTTCTAGGTTATGATTACGGCTCAGAGGTGGTGCACCGTAACAACCTGGTAGTGGTCTAGAAATAGTAGTAGTTTAGAGATATATGTCTAGAGTATACGTGGGGAGAATCCATTTTCCCGGCAATAAACAGGACGCCGTCGGAATTAAATATCGTTTCTATGTTGAATCGCCAGCGGGCTGGCGGGGGGAGTTCACCCCCCAGGACCATCGGCGCTTTATCGACGGTGACGGCTATATAATCGAACTAGAGGACGGGCGCAGGGGCGATTGCTATATTCGGAAGATGGTTAACCGGGTGATTCCCACCGTGCCGCCGGTATACGCTTACTATTTCCGGGGCAGCGGGCGGCTCACCAAACCAACGGAATAGGGGGCAAAAAATGACACCAGCCAAAGCGGAACTGGAAGAAAAGGCTCAAGCGGCTAAGGCGGCTTCGCGCCGCATGGCTTACCTTTCGGCGGAAATCAAGAACAAAGCTTTACATAACATTTCAACCGACATCCTGGCCAAGCAGAAAGAGATACTGGCGGCGAACCAAATCGACTACAAGGAGGCTCAGGCCTCGGGGATGAACGCCGCCATGCTCGATAGGCTCATGCTCGATTCCAGGCGCCTTGAGGCCATCGCCGCCGATGTGCTTTCGGTGGCGGCGCTGCCCGACCCGGTGGGCGAGGTGTTCGAGATGCGCACCCTGCCCAACGGCTTACTATTAGGCAAGAGGCGGGTGCCGCTGGGGGTCATCGGCGCCATCTACGAAAGCCGCCCCAACGTTACCGTAGATATCTCCGCCCTCTGCCTCAAGTCGGGCAACGCCCTTATCCTCAGAGGGGGGAAGGAGGCTATCCACTCCAACAGCGCTCTGGCTAAGGTCGTCCAGGGTGCCGCCACCCGCGCTGGCGTCCCCGAGGGCGCTGTGCAGTTAATTGAGAATACCGACCGCAAGCTGGTGAACGAAATGCTCCAGATGCGCCAGTATATCGACCTCATCATCCCTCGCGGCGGCGCTGGCTTAATAAAGCTGGTCAGGGATAACGCCGCCATGCCCGTGGTGGCGGGGGGCATCGGCGTCTGCCATACCTATGTCGATAAGAGCGCTGATATAAACAAAGCGGTGGCCATCGTTTTTAACGCCAAGGTGCAACGCCCCACCGTCTGTAACGCCCTGGATACCGTTCTCGTCCACGCCGATATTGCCCCAAAGTATCTGCCCAAGGCGGCGAAGGAGCTGGCCAAGGCTGGCGTGGAGATGCACTGCGACAAGAGGGCGATGAATATCCTCAAGTCCGATTCTTCGCTAAAACTCAAGCCTGCCACCGACGAAGACTGGGGCAAGGAGTTTCTGGCCCTGATAGCGGCCATTAAGGTCGTTGATTCCCTGGACGAAGCGCTGGAGCATATCGAGCGCTACGGCTCGGGCCACTCCGAGGCCATACTTACCGAGGAATACGGGGCGGCAATGCGTTTCCTTAACGAGGTGGATGCCTCCGCTGTCTATGTCAATGCCAGCACCCGCTTTACCGACGGCTCTCAGTTCGGGTTGGGGGCGGAGGTGGGCATCAGCACCCAGAAGTTCCATGCCCGCGGCCCTCTGGGAGTGAGGGAGCTGACCAGCTATAAGTGGATTGTTTTTGGTAGCGGTCAGATAAGACCGTAGGGGGCAGCGGGCAGGTAAGGCCCTAAACTAAATCGCTTCTAGTGCAGCCTGTTGGACCTCGAAGAGCCGGTCGATGCCCTTCTCGGCCAGCGCTATCAGCGAGTCAATGGTCTCCTTGGGGAATGGCTTGCCCTCGGCCGTGCCCTGTATCTCGACGAACTCTTTGCGGCTGGTCATGACCACGTTAAAGTCAACGGCGGCGTTGCAGTCTTCGTCGTAGCAAAGGTCCAATATCTGGTGGTTGTGGACGATGCCCACGCTGGTGGCGGCCACGGCGCTTATTAGCGGTATCGAGCCGATTATGCCCATATTGGCCAGGTTTTTAAGCGCCTGGTGCAGGGCGACATAAGCCCCGGTGATAGCCGCCGTCCTGGTGCCGCCATCGGCCTGCAGCACGTCGCAGTCAACGATTAGCGTTCTTTCCCCCAGGCTGGCCAGGTCGGTGACCGCCCGCAGCGAGCGCCCGATGAGGCGCTGGATCTCCTGGCTCCGCCCCGCCACCCGCCCCACCGATGCTTCACGGGCGCTGCGGGTTACGGTGGCGCGGGGCAGCATGCCGTATTCGGCGGTAATCCAGCCCGTGCCCTGGTCCCTGAGGAAGGGCGGCACCTTCTCGTCGACGCTAACCGAGCATAATACTCGGGTCTTGCCCAGCTCGATTAAAGCCGAGCCTTCGGCAAAGCTCTGGAAGCCGGGGGTTATCTTGACCGGTCTCAGTTCGTCGTAAGCGCGCCCGTCAGCCCGTTTCATAAGCAAAGTCTCCTGATTTGGGTATGCCAGAGTATATCATTGATAGCTGGCGTTGGCAATCCTGTTTGCCCCTCCCCACCTGGGTTTTTCTTCCCACCCAATACCCACCCTACAGAGGTGTCACCTCTATTAGCCCCTTATTGGGGGAGATCGGAAGAGCA
>CAZRIU010000109.1:0-3087 GCA_964600245.1 uncultured Dehalococcoidales bacterium | reverse complement strand
GCCAAGAGCTTCGCCCGCATCTTCTTCCGCAACGCCATCAACATCGGCCTGCCCTTATTAGAGTCCGACGAGGCGGTAGCCAAGACCGATAACGGCGACACCTTAGAGGTCGACCTGGCCAAGGGCAAGATAAAGAACCTGACCAAGGGCTTAGAATTCAAGGCCAAGCCCTATCCCGACTTTATGGCCCAGCTTATCGCCGACGGTGGGCTTATTGAGCATACCAAAAAGAGAATATCGAGAAGGAGAGTTTAGGTGCAATTTGAAATAGCGGTTCTACCCGGAGACGGCATCGGGCCCGATGTCATCACTGAAGGAATCAAGGTCTTAGAGGCAATAGGTGAGCGTTTCGACCACAGCTTTAAACTCAAAGAAGGGCTGGTGGGCGGTGTCGCCATCGACACCACAGGTACGGCGCTATCCGACGCCACGCTTAAGATGTGCCGACAGGCGGATGCGGTGCTGCTGGGGGCGGTGGGGGGGCCAAAGTGGGACGACCCCCTGGGCAAGGTCCACCCCGAAGACGGGCTGCTCAAGCTGCGCGGGGAACTGGGGCTCTTTGCCAACCTGCGCCCAGTCAGGGTCTCGCCCGTGCTGGTGGACTCGACCAACCTCAAGCCAGAGGTCATCCGGGGGGCAGACTTCATCTTCGTTAGGGAGCTAACCGGTGGGCTCTATTTCGCCCAGCCCAAGAAGCGCTGGAGGACAGCCAAGGGTAGGATGGCCACCGACTCTATGACCTACTCCGAGCAGGAGATTGAACGCATTGTCCGCGTCGGCTTTGAGCTGGCTAGGCTACGCCGCAAGAAACTGACCTCGGTGGATAAAGCCAACGTCCTCGAGTCCTCAAGATTATGGCGGCAGGTGGCGATGGAGGTGTCTAAAGACTACTCCGACGTGGAGCTTGACCACATGCTGGTCGATGCCTGCTCCATGCGGCTAATTCAGAACCCGACCTATTTCGACATACTGGTTACGGAAAACATGTTCGGCGATATCCTCACCGACGAAGCCTCGATGCTGGCCGGCTCGATGGGGATGCTGCCCTCGGCCAGCCTGGCTGGTGTGCCTCAGGAAGGCACCAGGATTTTCGGCATGTACGAGCCGATTCATGGCAGTGCCCCCCGCCGCGCCGGACAGGACTTGGCCAACCCCATCGCCATCATCCTCAGCATAGCCATGATGCTGCGCTACTCATGCGGGCTGGACAAAGAAGCCAGTGTCATCGAGAAGGCGGTGGACAAAGTGCTCGGTGAAGGCTACCGCACCTATGATATAATGGCGAAAGGCAAGACCAAGGTTGGGACGAAGCGGATGGGGGATTTAATAACCGAGAAGGTGAAGGGCTAAAATTGACTGAAGTTAAACTCTATGACACCACGCTACGGGACGGAACGCAGCAAGAGGGCGTTTCTTTCTCCGTGGTTGATAAGCTTAATATCGCTCGCAAATTGGACGAGCTAGGTATCCACTTTATTGAAGGCGGCTACCCCGGCTCTAATCCCAAGGACGACGAGTTTTTTCAAAAGGCCAAGACGCTGCATCTGGCCAACTCGGTGCTGGTTGCCTTTGGCAGCACCAGACGGGCCAAAACTAAAGCGGCAGAGGATGCCGGCTTACAAGCCTTGGTCAATTCCGGGGCGAAGGTGGCTACCATCGTCGGCAAGAGTTCTGATTTGCAGGTTACCCGTGTGCTGGAAACCACCCTAGAGGAAAATCTGAGCATGATTGCCGACTCCATAAAATATCTCAAAAGCAAAGGGCTTACCGTCTTTTTCGACGCTGAGCACTTCTTTGACGGCTTTAAGAACAACCCCGACTACAGCCTGCGCTGCTTAACCGCGGCTGCTGAAGCCGGGGCTAGCTGTCTGGTGCTCTGCGATACTAATGGAGGCATGCTGCCCAACGAAATAGCCGATGCCGTCGTCGCGGCTAAAAAAGCGACCTCGGTGCCGCTGGGTATCCATGCCCATAATGACAGCGAATTAGCGGTAGCCAACAGCCTGGTGGCGGTCAGCGCCGGCGTCACCCAGGTCCAGGGTACCATCAACGGCTACGGCGAGCGCTGCGGCAACGCCAACCTCTGCTCCATCATCCCCAATTTGAAGCTCAAAATGGGCATTGATTGCATAACTGATGAGCAATTAGCCAGGTTGGCTGAGGTATCCCACTTTGTCAATGAGACGGCCAATCTGGCTTCGGACAGCTCGCTACCCTATGTCGGCGCCAGCGCCTTCAGCCATAAGGGCGGGCTTCATGTTTCCGCCACCATGAGGTGGAATGAGAGCTACCAGCATATAGACCCGTCCAGGGTGGGCAACCAGCAGAAGGTGGTAGTCTCCGAGCTAGCTGGCAAGAGCAACATTTTATACAAGGCAAAGGAACTAGGACTGGACTTACCCCCGACCGGCAAAGAGGCCAAGAAGCTGCTGGAACGGGTCAAGCTGATGGAGAGCCGCGGCTTCCAGTACGAGAACGCCGAAGCCTCTTTCGAGCTTTTAATCCAGCGGGCGAAGCCCGACTACCAACCCCCCTTTGAGCTGGTCGACTTTATGGTGGTGGTGGAAAAGAGGCGGCGTCCCCCCAGCCAAGGCAGCCCCGAGGAATTGCTCTCCGAGGCTATGGTCAAGGTCAGGGTAAGCGATAAGATAATGCATACCGTCGCCGAAGGCAACGGCCCCGTCAACGCCCTCGACCAGGCGCTGCGCAAGTCGCTGCTACAGTTTTATCCCAGTATCGCCAGCGTCAGGCTGGTCGACTATAAGGTCCGCATTCTGGAAGAAACCATCGGCACCGCCGCCCAGGTCAGGGTGCTCATCGAGTCCACTGACGGCGAGGAGGTGTGGCAGACGGTCGGCGGCTCAACCAACATCATTGAAGCCAGCTGGCTGGCTCTGGCCGACAGCCTGGAATACTGGTTGCTCAAGCGGAAAGGGAATTGAAAATGAATGAGATTAAAGTAACCTGGGGTCTGGTCTGGGCTATATGGTGGCGGTTTGCCCTCATCAGCCTGGGGGTATGGTTCATAGTCTGGGTGATTACGATTATAGTCGCCTACTCGCTGGGCACAGCCTTCATGCCCTGGTA
>CAZRIU010000108.1:0-3364 GCA_964600245.1 uncultured Dehalococcoidales bacterium | reverse complement strand
ATTATAGAGCAGGCTTGGGAGACAATACTCCGCGATTATGTGGAAAACGACCAGATCGACACCGAGGCCCTGGCCCAGGGGGCGGTCAGGGGCATGGTGGAGGCGTTGGGTGACCCCTACACCTCGTTTCTCGACCCTGAAGCCTACCAGCTTAGCCTGAGGAGCTTGGAAGGTAGCTTCGAGGGCATTGGAGCCTATGTAACCATTAAAGACGAGCAGCTTATGATTATCGCCCCGATTGCCGATTCCCCTGCGGATAGGGCAGGCATCAGGGCGGGCGATATTATTCTGGAAGTCGACGGACAGCCCACTTTGGGCATGAGCCTGGCTGAGGCGATACTCCTTGTCCAGGGGCCCGAGGGCACGAGGGTCGACCTCCTCGTCCTTCACGAGGGCGAGACCGAACCCGAGCTGATTTCGATAGTACGGGCGGTGATCGAAGTCCCCAGCGTCGAATTTGAGATGAGGGAAGAGATCGCCTATATCATTATCAGCCATTTTTCCGAGCGTACCGCTAACGAGCTGTTGCCGGTGATGGGATCCTTAGTTCAGTTTGGGGCTGAGGGCATTATCCTTGACCTGCGCTCCAACCCCGGCGGCTTGCTGGAGACGGTTATCGATGTCGCCGGCTTCTTCCTGGAGGAAGGGGTGGTGGTTGACGTGGTCGATAACGAAGGCAATCATGATGTTTACCGGGTGGAGCCGGGTGGAATAACCACCGCCCTGCCCTTGGTGGTCCTGGTCGATGGATACAGCGCCAGCGGCAGCGAACTGCTGGCCGGTGCCCTGCAGGACTACGAGCGCGCCACCATTGCTGGTGCCACGACCTTCGGTAAGGGCAGCGTCAATATCCTGCGCCAGCTCGGTGACGGCTCGGGACTCTATATCACCAACGCCCGCTGGTTCACCCCCAACGGTCGGCTTATAGAGGGCGAGGGGATATACCCCGACTACGAACTTGATCTAGAGACCGAGGACGCCGTCCAGTGGGCGCTAGACTACCTGAGGAGTAATTAAGGGTATGAAAAGCCTGTATCTAAGGATATGGGTAATAGTGGCTATGACCCTGGCGCTGGGCGCGGCCATTACTCGCCTGGCCTGGGGGCTTGCCGCCGAAAGCCACGCGGGCAGCTTGGCCATAATCATCCTGCTCATGGTGGCTGTTCTGGGCACCTACGCCCTTCTCTTCTACCTGGCTATCAAGCCCAGCCTGAAAAAGCTAAGGAGCCTGCCGGTGGCGATAGTGGCTACGGTAATAGCCGGCGGGGGTATCATTGGCTGCATTATCCACTTTATTCGTTTCGTTCCCTCGCCTAAGGCGACTTCCTTCTTGAGCGTATTGATAGCCGGCATGCTCCTGGCCGGCGGCGTGGTTATCTGCGCACTGATTCTATGGGTCGTCTGGCGGTTTCGCAAGAGCGGAGAAGACTAGAGGATTATGGACAGAGAAAGATTCGAAAGGCTGGTGGAGAGGGTGGTGGAAGGCCTGCCCGAGGAGTTTCACGCCCGGCTAGAGAACGTCGACGTGGTGGTTGAAGACTGGCCCACGCAAGATGACCTGGCCAGCCTGGGCTTAAGGCATCGCCACGCCCTGCTCGGTCTTTACCAGGGCGTACCCCTGACCAAAAGGGGCGGGCATTACGGGCTGGTGCCCCCCGATAAGATAACCATTTTTCAGAAGCCGATTGAAGCCAAATGCCGTGACGATGCCAGGATTATGGCTGAGATTGGCCGGGTGGTCCGCCACGAAATAGCCCACCACTTTGGCATCGGGGACAGGCGCTTGAAAGAACTGGAAGACGAAGACTACTAGCCTTACTCCAATTTCCTGACCATGTAGTCCCCCCGCGACCCATAGCCGAACTCGGTGCGGTAGTATTCCCGGGCGCCGACGCCGCTCAAGATTGTCATTTGCCGCGCCCCGAATTCCTCGGCGGCGATTCGCTCCGCCTCCCGCAGTAGGGCTTTGCCCAGCCCCTTGTGCTGAGCCGCCTCCCCGTTCTGCTCGGCGAGGGGGACCTCGGGCCCATAGACGTGCAGCTCCCGTATTAAAGCCGAATTTTCGTTGGTCTCACTCTGGGGCTGAATCCTCATCCGTAGTATGGCGAAAAGGGTCTCGCTCTCATCCTCAAAAGAGAGGAAGATTTCCTTACCCCCCGCCGCCCCGTAGTCCATCCTTACCAGCCTGGGCTCGCCCGTTTCCCGGCCTTCCCGCGCCCGATGGCCGTACTCGCGGCAGCGGATGCACTTACACTCAATTCCCCTCCGCTTCATGCGCTGCTTGACCACCCCCCGCAGCGAGTCCTTACAGCCAGCAGTGATGAACTTGGCCGGAATATCGCGCAGCACCCGCGATATGCGGACGTATTTG
The DNA here is from genome assembly GCA_964600245.1 of uncultured Dehalococcoidales bacterium. Classification (GTDB taxonomy): domain Bacteria; phylum Chloroflexota; class Dehalococcoidia; order Dehalococcoidales; family BS750m-G39; genus E44-bin88. The sequence continues at coordinate 993 of CAZRIU010000108.1, read as the reverse complement.
GGCACGATGGACTTAATCTCAATCATCAGGTTGACCATGGTCTTGACGTCGTAGGGCTGATAGCGGTTTTGCTGGTACCACCTCTCCAGCTCGGTGCCCTCGATCACCATGGTGGGGTATAGCTTGAGGCCGTCGGGCTTAAAGCGCTCGTCATCGAAGAGCTGTCGGGATAGCTCCAGGTCGTGCTCCGGGGTAGAGCCGGGTAGTCCCGGCATCCAGTGGTAGTGCACCTTAAAGCCATGCTGCCTGAGCAAGGATGTCGCCCGGACCACATCCTCGACTTTGTGCCCCCGCTTAGTTAAGCGGTAGATTTCGTCGTCCAGCATCTGCACGCCCAGCTCAACTCTGGTGGCACCGAAGCTGAGCATGCGCTCTATCTCCTCCTCCCCGCACCAGTCAGGGCGGGTCTCGATGCAAAGCCCGGTACAGCGGTGCTTGGCCGTCTGGTTGCGCTGCTTGGCTTCTTCCAGGTCGACGGAATCCTGGCCGTTCAGGCCGTCAAGGCACTCCTTGATGAACCGGTACTGATAGTCCTCGGGGAAAGCCAGGAAGGTGCCCCCCATCACAATCAGCTCGACCTTGTCGGTGGGGTGCCCCATTTCGCTTAAGACCTTCAGCCTCATTTTGACCTGTTTCTTGGCGTCGTAGTCGCATTTTATCGCCCGCAATACCGCCGGCGACTCCGGGGTATAGCTCTGGGGCGTTGACTGGTAGGTGGGGCAATAGACGCACTGCCCCGGGCATTTCAGTGGCTGGGTCATCACCGCCACCGGTGTTACCCCCGATATTGTCCTTGCAAATTTCTTCATCTTATGCCATAAACAGTGTAGCAGATTTCGGATGTGAACAGAAACATTATATTGGGAGAGAGGCAACCCACCAACCCCACCCTGGCGGACGTGGGTTTTTCGTCCCAACCCAGCCCGCCCTAATGAGTAAACTCCTTAACCTGAGGGTTACGCCTCCCCGTCCCAAATAAGGAGTTTATAGAGG
>CAZRIU010000107.1:0-3448 GCA_964600245.1 uncultured Dehalococcoidales bacterium | reverse complement strand
GACGTTGGCATTATCGCCTACGGCGCCGATTTGAGGCAGGCGTTCGCCAACGTGGCTAAGGGCTTGTTTAGCCTGATAACTAGCCTCGGCGACGTGGATGAGGCGCTGCACCGCGATATAGAGCTGACCGCCGCTGACCAAGAAAGCCTGCTGGTGGATTGGCTCAACGAGCTGGTCTACTACTTTGACACCGAGGGCATCCTCTTTAAGCGCTTCGACATTATCGAGCTGAATAATAGCCATCTCAAGGCCAGGGGCTATGGCGAAAAGGCGGACAGCGCCAAGCATGAGCTAAAGACGGGGGTCAAGGGCGCCACCTACCACATGCTCAAAATCGAAAAGAATAAAGGCTATCGGGTTCAGGTGCTGTTCGATATTTAGGAGCAGGCTGGTGACTTCACGCTGGAGAGAGATAGTTAAAAAGATAGACGACTACCGCTGGGAGATACCGACCAGCTATAAGGAAGGCATGTCGGTGCCCGGTCGCATCTTTGCCAGCGAGTCCATGCTCGACCACATCTGGGAGGAGCACGCCTTTGAGCAGGTAGCCAACGTGGCTTTTCTACCCGGCATTGTCCACTACTCGCTGGCTATGCCCGATATTCACTGGGGCTATGGCTTCCCCATTGGTGGGGTGGCGGCGACCCGGGTGAAAGATGGGGTGGTATCGCCGGGGGGTGTCGGCTTCGATATTAACTGCGGCGTCAGGCTGGTGCGGACTAATCTTACCGAGGAGGAGGTAAGGGCCAAGATAGAGCCGCTGGTTAACGCGCTTTTCCACGACATCCCTTCAGGGTTGGGCTCGGAGGGCAAGATAAAAGCCAGCCGGAAGGAGCTGGACGAGGTTATGGTGGAGGGCAGCCGCTGGGCGGTGGAGCGGGGTTACGGCCTGCCTGAGGATATTATCGCCACCGAGGAATCGGGTTGCATTAAGGGAGCCAGGGCTGACAAGGTCAGCGATAAGGCCAAGAAGCGGGGTCTGCCCCAATTGGGTACGCTGGGTTCGGGCAACCACTTTTTGGAGGTGGCGGTGGTGGATGAGCTTTACGACCGAGATGCCGCCAAGGTGATGGGCATTGAGGACTTGGGGCAGGTGCTCCTCCTGATACATACTGGTTCCCGCGGCTTTGGCCACCAGATTTGTTCCGACTACGTGGCCATACTGGGGCAGGCGGTCAAGAAGTACGGCATCAACCTGCCCGACCGCCAGCTTGCCTGCGCGCCCATAGAGTCGCCGGAGGGCAGGGACTACCTGGCGGCGATGGCGGGCGCAGCTAACTACGCCTGGACCAACCGCCAGTTTATCCTGCACTGGGCCAGAGAGTCTTTCGCCAAGGTCTTCGACAAGAGTCAGGCAGAATTGGGGATGAGGCAGATCTACGACGTCTGCCACAACATCGCCAAGCTGGAGAACTACGATATCAACGGCAAGCCGGAGAAGCTCTGTGTCCACCGCAAGGGAGCGACGCGGGCTTTTCCCGCGGGACACCCCGATGTCCCCGATGCCTATCGGGCTATTGGCCAGCCGGTGCTCATCCCCGGGGATATGGGTACAAATTCCTATGTCGCCCTGGGAACCGAGGCGGCTATGGCCGAGACCTTCGGCTCCACCTGCCACGGGGCGGGGCGGATGATGTCGCGGGGGGCCGCCAAGCGCAGTCTGAAGGGGGTCGACGTCGCCCGCTCGCTGGCTGCCCGGGGAATCACGGTCAAGGCGGGGAGCATGGCTTCGCTGGCTGAGGAAGCGCCTCAGGCCTACAAAGATGTAAGCGAGGTGGTGGAGATAACTCATCAGGCGGGCATCTCGCGCAAGGTGGTAAAAACCAAGCCTATAGGAGTAATTAAAGGATAGAAGGGTAGAAAGATGTATTTTAAAAATATCGTCGACGCCTTGGGACGCACCCCACTCATTGAACTGCAACGGACGAGCCCCACCAAAAAGGTAAAGATCATGGTCAAGCTGGAAGGGCAGAACCCGGGTGGGAGCGCCAGCATCAAGGACCGCGTGGCTAAGTACATGATAGAAAAGGCTGAAGCTGCCGGCGAGCTGACTAAGGATAAGACTATCATCGAAGCCACCAGCGGCAATACCGGCATCGCCCTGGCCTGGCTAGGGCGGCAGAAGGGCTACAAGGTCACCATCGTCATGCCCGACAACATGAGTATGGAGAGGCGGCAGCTGCTCAAGATTAACGGCGCCGAGCTTATCCTGACCGAGGGGGCGCTGGGGATGGGAGCGGCTATCGCCAAGGCGGGGGAAATGGTGGCTAAAGACAAGAAGTACTTTATGCCCGACCAGTTTTCCAACCCGGCCAACCCGTTGGCCCACTACGAGACCACCGCCGTCGAGATACTAGATGATTTCCCCTACGAAAGGATCGACGCCCTCGTGGCTGGCATCGGCACCGGCGGCACGTTGATTGGCGTCGCCCAGCGGCTTAAGGAGAAATACCCCAATGTCAAGGTTATCGGGCTCGAGCCGCCACCGGGCGATGAAATCCAAGGCTTGAAGTGCTTGGGGGAGGCGTTGCCGCCTTTCTGGGACCAGTCCCTTATCACCGAGAAGACGAGGGTTACCAGCCAGCAGGCGGCGGAGGTTACCAGCCGGCTGTTAAAGGAGGAAGGCATCTTTACTGGCCTCTCTTCGGGGGCGGTGGTTTATCAGGCCATAAAGACGGCTGAGGAGATGGGCGAAGGCAATATCGTAGCCATACTGGCGGATGCGGGGTGGAAATACCTGAGCCTGGATATCTGGAATGAATAGCTATGGGCAGTAGTCAAATTCCGCTGCCGCCGCCCTCTCAAGAAGGCGGTCTCTCGCTAGAGTCAGCCATCGCCAGAAGAAGGTCGGTAAGACGTTTTAGTTCTGGTGCTATTTCTCAGTCCCAGCTATCGCAGTTACTATGGGCGACTCAGGGTATCAGCGATAGCCGATCGAAACTTAGGACCATTCCCAGCGCTGGCGCTAGCTATCCACTGGAGACTTTTGTTGTTTGTGGCATCAATGGCGTTGAAGACATAGCTGAAGGCATCTATCGCTATAATGTAGGTAGTCACTCATTAACTCAGCACTATGCTGGCGATGTAAGACCGGAGCTCGCTAAGGCGGCATTGGACCAGCAGTTTATCTATCAAGCGCCGGTGGATATAGTTATCTGTGCCCTGTATGAGCGGACGGCTAGGATATACGGCGAACGGGGGGAGAGATACGTTCATATGGAGGTGGGGCATGCCGGCCAGAATATCTATCTTCAAGCAACGGCTTTAGGTCTGGCGACGGTCGCCATCGGTGCTTTCTATGATGAGCAGGTTAGTCAGGTCTTGCGGCTGGATGAGCCGCTTAAGCCACTATACATTATGCCGGTGGGTAAGCCGGCTTGAAGTTGTAGTTGTTACCAGGGCATGAAGGCTGTGCCCAGCGAGTAGGCGACTATAATCGTAATCACCC
>CAZRIU010000106.1:0-3525 GCA_964600245.1 uncultured Dehalococcoidales bacterium | reverse complement strand
TGGGGAACTTGGCGAATACTTCCTTGGTTACTATGTCCTTCATCTCTCTTACCTCCTAAACTCTGGCGGTGGCTCGGGCTAATTCCCAGGAATATTCGTATAGGTGCAGGCCTTTGCTCAGGGCGAGAATTTCGCCGTCTTCGACGCCGATCTCACCGGCCATGTATTCCTTGAGCAGCTGGATGGCGGCCAGGTTCGAGGGGAAGCCCGCCCATAGGTCCCACGACCTGAAGTAGACGACGAACTTCAGCTTGTTATCGCGGATTCGGGTATCTATGGCTCTCAGGCAGGGCGGGTCATCGAGGGTAATGGACTCCTTGTCACCCACGGCCATAAAAGCCTGGTTGGTGTCGTAGCCGTCGTTTTTGTACATTTCGATTACCTTGGGTATCTGCTCTTCAAGATACTGCCCATAGGTGTACTGCTCGCCCTTCCGACGGTGGGCGGTCATAAGATAGGGCAGGTATTCTTCGATGTATTCCATAGAGGTGGGTGGGGGCACGCCCTGTGGGGTGGCGGGGACGAGGGGCCTGGTGGCGGGATTCATAATCTGGACGGCAACGAAGTCGAGCTCCTTGCGGTGCTGGCCGGCGTAGCTGCCGCGGTCAATCTTATAGTCATAGCCCTCGGTCAGCGTCTTGCGCAGGCAGAGAAACCAGGCTTCGGAGAGGTCCCTGGCTTCGATTTGCGTAATTTTCAAATCGCGTCCTTTCTCTACAAAGCCCGCGTAAACTCAGGGCGGAGACGGGACATATCCTTGGTCTCCAGGACTTCAGTGATAAGCTTGAGCACCTCCGCCTTCTGCTGGGGCAGCCTGGCCTTGATGGGCAGGTAGTTGGAGGCGTGGTTGGCGGTGAAGAAGCAGTCGCTGAATTTGGCGTTCTCTATTATCATCTTAAGCTCAGCTAAAGACTGAAAGGGCGTGATGAGCTCGAACCTGCCTTCTTCCCAGTCCTGGTGGAGGGGGGTGCCGGGAACGAGCAGGATGGTCAGGGCGCCGGCGAAATCGGGGTCAATATCGGAGAGTATTCTGGCGGTGCCGAGGGAGTGTTTTTCACTGCCCTCGGGCCCCCCCAGCCCCAGTATCACCGTGACCGAGAGGGTGATCCCTGCCTGTTTTATCTTCCGGCCCGCTTCTACTATCTGAGCGTAGGTCGCCCCCTTGTTAATCTTTTTGAGCAGCTCTTCGTCTCCCGTCTCCACGCCCAGGTAGATAATCTTGAGCCCGAGCTTGTGCAGCTCCTTGAGTTCGTCAACACTCTTTATCAGGGCGGCCTGGGGGGTGGCGTAGCTGCCGATTCTCTCCAGGTTGGGGAACTTCTGTTTCAGGTATTTCAATACCTCCACCAGCCGGCGCTGGGGGGCAATAATGGCGTCGCCGTTCTCTAGGAATACGCGCCGCAGGCTCCAGCTGTAGTTTTTGGCTACCTTGTCGATGTCACGCTTGATGTCCTCTAGGGGCCTGATGTGAAACTTGATGTTGGTATAGGTGCCGCAGAAGGTGCACTTGTTGTGGGAGCAGCCGAAGGTTACGGGCAGCAGCAGGCTGTTAGCCTCGCTGGGTGGTCTTACTATCGCTTGTTCGTATTCCATCCGATGACTTACCTTCGACTCTTCTTGAAGATGGCGAGGAACCTGTCCTCGTATTCCTCGAAAAGACCCCAGCGGTCGAGCTCGCTCTTCAGCTCAGTGGGGTCGAGTTCACCCCGCTTAACCATCTTGAAGAGCTCTTCAATCCTGACGCGAGCGTCAGCGGGGACGCCTCTGGCGTCCATGTCCAGAAGTCCCCTGGTCTCCATCTGCATCAGGTTGTCGGGCAGGGAGCTGCGGGTCATTTCGTAGATGAACTTCATCAGCGACACATCCCAGAGCTCGTCCTGCCCCTTGATAATAGATGCCAGCGGGTCGCCACGCTTATCAATCTCGCGGTTCAGCTTGTCCACCACCGCCAGCAGGTTATCGGAGACGATGTTGAGCCCCTTGGGCTCATTCTTGTAGGTATAGAAAAGCCCCGGGGCGTGAGAGCCATAGGCCTTGATGAGGCTGTCCAGGTATCTCTTCGCCTCCGGGCTGAAGCCCTCCAGGTGGGAGAGGTAGAAGGGGGTTACAATCTTGGGCCTTTCGGCGATTACCCTGCCTTCTCTGATTACGGTCTCGGCGGCGCTCTTGACCAGCTCTGAGTAGGCCGGCTCGGTGACCAGGTAATAATAGACGTTAGTCGTGCCGAAGGTAGCCAGGCTCCGCTTGGGCGGCCTTAAGATTTCGGTGTTCTTGACGGCTTCCCTGATTCTCTCGTCATCAATTTCCATCGTTATTCCTCAGGCTATCGCCGCTAGCTCCTGCTTGTATTCGTTGAGCAGGCTGATGTATTGCGAATCGAGCTGTATCTTTATCCGCCGCCACTCTTCCTGGAACTGGGGCTGGTTTTCGATATCTATTTTCACGCCCGTCACCGTGCCCAGTTGCTGCTTAAGCGCTTCCTGGACCTTGGCACCGAACTCAGCCTTGAACTGCTCGTAAGCCTGCCGCCGCTGCGGCTCGCCCTGCTCGTTGTAGTGGTTGAAGATGTTCCTTATCTTACTGAATATATTTTCCACAGCCACTTTATCCTTTTTGAGGGCCTTTATGCCCTCCATCGCTTTCTTGTTGTTCTTGCGAGCGAGGTCATTGGCGGGCAGGTCGATGTTCCTGAGCAGTATGTCATTGGCGCCTTCCTTGACATAGCTGACTACCCTCTCGTCATATTTGCCTAGCTCGGCGGCCAGGTTGAGCTCCTGCTTCATGTATTTAGCCGCCAGTTTTTCTCCCTCGGGGACATAGTTCCACCTCAGGCGCTCCTCTTCGGTCACCTCGCCCATCTCAGCCACCTTTTCCATGGCTATCTCGCGGGCGCTCTTGATATGGTTGCCTTCGTTTTCTAGATTCATACTTACCTTATATTATACTAGATAGCCCTAAAAGGCTCAAAGGTATAGCTTGCCTTTGCCACCGTAAATGATATAATCTCTCTTGGGGGGGTGTGAAGATGAGGAAATCAGGGATTTTAGCCATGACACTGCTAGCGGTGCTAGTCTTGCTGGTAGGCGTGGGGGCCGTCACTTGCGGTGGCAATGGCGATGAAAATGGCGCACCGCCCGGGGAGGTCGAAATGGAAATAACCAGCACCGCGTTCCAAGACGGAGGAACAATACCAGCTCAGCACACCTGTGATGGGCAGGACATATCCCCGGCGCTTAGCTGGAGCGGAGCGCCTGAGGGAACGCAGTCCTTTGCCCTGATATTAGATGACCCCGATGCACCAGGTGGCGCCTTCACCCACTGGGTTATCTTTAATATCCCCGCCGACACGCTCGAGCTGGAGGAGGCAATACCAGACAGTCCCCAGCTAGCCAATGGTGCCCAACAGGGCGAGAATGGCTTCGGCAGCATCGGTTACCGCGGTCCCTGTCCACCGTCGGGGACATCCCACCACTATAACTTTACTGTCTATGCCCTGGATATAACCCTGGAGCTAACGGCCGGTGC
>CAZRIU010000105.1:0-3549 GCA_964600245.1 uncultured Dehalococcoidales bacterium | reverse complement strand
GGGCCTTCCATAGCATCGGGCAGCCAGGTATGGAGCGGGAACTGCGCCGACTTGCCCGCGGCGCCGGCAAAGATGCCGATGGCCGCCCAGGTCAGAGTGGTGCCGGCTAGGGCCCCCGTCGCCGCCAGACCGTGAAGCTCGCTGATATCGAGCGTGCCGGTGTTAAAGAATATAAGCAATATCGCCGCCAGGAAACCGAAGTCGCCCAGGCGGGTAACGATAAACGCCTTCTTGGCGGCGTCTGCCGCCGCGGGGCGGTGGAACCAGAAACCGATGAGCAGGTAGGAGCACAGGCCGACCATCTCCCAGAAGACATAGACGAAGAGGAGGTTATCGGCTAAAACTAAGCCCAGCATGGAGGCGGTGAAGAGGGACATAAAGGCGTAGTAGCGCGGGTAGCCAGCGTCGCCCTTCATGTAGCCCTGAGAATAAATCTGCACCATAAGGCTGACCACGGTAACTACGATGAGCATCACCGCCGTCAGCTGGTCCACAATCAGCCCCAGCTTAATGGTCAGCCCGTCGACAACCGCCCAGGTGACGTCGGGCACAGGCAAGGGCTGGCCCGTGGCCATCACCTCCAATAATGCCCAGACGGAAAGGCCCAGCGAGCCGAGGAGGGCGGCGATGGTGACGTAGCCCGCCGTCTTGGGCTGGTTATTGAGGAAGGGCCGCAAGAACAGCGATATTATGATAAAGGAGAAGAGGGGCAATAGAAAGATGAGCCAGACCATCTGATAGGGCATTACAGCTTCCTCAAGACCTCCTCTATCACGTGCTCCTTATCCTGGGGCACCAGTACGGAATAGGTGCCCAGTTCCCTGTCCCTGGGCTCGCCGGCGAGGGGGAGGAGACGGGTGGGGATGCCCTCACCCTCAAAGAGCTCCTTCCACATCTCGGCCAGCGCCAGGCTCTTGGCTTTTTTGACTTCTACCCACATGGTTTAATTGTCTGCCTCTCCCCATTTTTAGCTATTCAGGGGCGCATTTAGTCAAACCCCGCTATCGGGGTATTTCAACCCCCTTTAGACGTCAAACAATTCAAAACGGCCGATTTCAGCTAATGTACTGGCCCAGATAGAACGGCCAGACCACGATGCCCAGGATAATCTTCCACCAGACGAGACCAGCATAGCTGATGGTGAAGAGCCAGCCCATGAACCAGATCGTAAAGGCCAGCGTGCCCGTTGTACCCTTGTTCATCTTTTCCTCCTTTACCATTTCATCAGGTCGATTTTGGTGGCGTCTATAGTCTTGTGGTGGCGGTAGATGGCGATGATTATGGCCAGCCCGACGGCGACCTCGGCCGCCGCCACCACCATAATGAAAATAGCGAAAATCTGTCCGGTGAGCTGGAGGGGCACGATATAGCGGGAGAAGGCGACCATGGCGATATTGACCGCATTGAGCATAAGTTCGATGGACATCAGGATGATGATGGCGTTGCGCTTAGCCAGCGCGCCGTAGAGGCCGATGGCGAAGAGCACCGCCGCCAGTATTAGATAGTGCTCCAGTCCTACCATGGCTACTTCTCCCTCACCAGGACGATAGCCCCCAGGATTGCCGCCAACAAGAGGATAGGGGCAATCTCCACGGGCAGGATAAAGCCGCCTTCACCGAAGAGCAGACCGGCAATGGCCGGTGTGGTCGGCTCCAGCGGGGAGGCGGACGAGACTTGCCAGTTAGTGTTGACCATAGCGTAGATTATTCCGCCCAAGAACAGGGCGGCGACAAAGAAGGCGGGGATACGCAGCCTGTTGCCTGGGCTGCCCCGCTGGACTTCTCTGGTGAGCATAATAGCCAGAATGATTAAGACCGAGATGGCGCCGACATAGACCAGAATCTGCACCACCGCCAAAAAATCGGCGCTGAGGGTGAGATAGATTCCCGCCACCGCTAAAAAGCAGAGCACCAGCGACAGGGCGGCTCGAAAAACATCGCCCAGCAGGACGACGGCCAGCGCCGCCATCACAACGATTACGGCCACTATCCAGAAGGCGATTTCAAACCCCATTACCTTCTACTCCCCTTATCTTTGTCCAGGAGCAGGCTCTGCTCGGGCAGTTCGGCGGCGACCTCGGGGTGGGCATAGCCGCTGGGCTTGCGCTCCGCCGATTCCAGCAAGCCCTCGTTAGCCAACACCAGCTCGCCGCGCCGATACCTTGCTCGCTCGTAGGAATAGCCCAGAAAGAGGGCGTCGTAGGGGCAGGCTTCGACGCAAAGTCCGCAGAAGATGCAGTAGCCCATATCCGCCTCGAACTTCTCGACCTTGTATTTATTCTCCTCGACCTTGACCGAGGTTACGATATTGATGCTGCCTTGGGGGCAGGTCTTGGCACAGGTGCCGCAACCAGTGCACTTTCCCTGGTTCCAGATAAGCTCGTTGCCCCGAATGCGGCGCGAAGGGTTAAGGCGCTGCTCGGGGTACTGGGTGGTGATGGGAATACGGAGTAGGTGCCTTATCGTCACCGACAGGCCCTTGGCAATGCCTATTCCGTAGCGTTCAAACACTTACTCTACCCCAGCCTAGCTTAAAGAGTTTCGACCAAATGAGCACCAGGACTATCATAACGGCAAAATTGACCGGTACCAGCAGCCAGAGGGAAACATCGGGCCAGACCAAAATCTCGACGGCGGTAACGAGCAGGTTTATCAAAGCTAAGGGGAAGAGGAACTTCCAGGCCAGCGCCATGAGCTGGTCTATCCTGATGCGGGGCACCGTCGTCCTTATCCAGACGATAACGAAAAAGACGGCGCCGACCTTGACCAGGAACCACAGCCAGTCGGGCAATAGCGGGCCCCGCCAGCCGCCCAAAAAGAGGGTGGTGACGAGAGCCGATACCACCAGCGCCTCGGCATATTCGGCCAGGAAGAAAAGGCCGAATTTCATCCCCGAATACTCGATGAAATAGCCAGCCACGAGCTCGGAGTCAGCCTCGGTGAGGTCAAAGGGGGCGCGGTTAATCTCAGCCAGGGCACCAGTAAAAAAGAGCAGAAATCCCAGCGGCTGTACCAAGATAAAGGGAACATCTTGAGCCTGGACTATCTGCTGCAGGGAGAGCGAACCGGTGAGCAGAATCACGCCGACCAGCGATAGGACGACGGGTATCTCGTAGCTGACTACCGAAGCCACCTGGCGCATGGCGCCGAGCAGGGAATACTTGTTGTTGGAGGCCCACCCCGCCATGAAGATGCCCAACGTGGTCACCGAACTGATAGCCACGACATAGAGGATGCCGACATTGAGGTCAGCCAGCAAAGCTCCGCCCTGGAAGGGCACCACGGCGAAGACCATCATTACCGGGACGAAGGCGACCACGGGCGCCAGCCAGTGAACCAGCTTATCGCCCCGGGCCGGAACAATATCTTCCTTGAGCAACACCTTGAGGGAATCAGCCGCCGACTGGAAGAGACCGAAGGGGCCGGCGCGGTTGGGGCCCAGGCGCGCCTGCATAACCGCCATCGCCCGCCGCTCGAACCAGATAAAAATCAGCACCGAAACCAGGATGAAAACCAGGATGATGACGGTAAATATGCCCCAGTGCGCCCA
>CAZRIU010000104.1:0-3550 GCA_964600245.1 uncultured Dehalococcoidales bacterium | reverse complement strand
GGATCGGGGGCGGAATAAAACCATGCCCCAGGGTATACATCTTGACGATAGGGCCCATACCGACGGCATCGCCATAGTCAAAGGCATATAGTCCCTTAGTCACTGTGGGACAGCTCTCCGGCTCGACGCAGATGATTTGCAAGTCCTTTTTCTTGCCGCTGAGCTTATCCCTAATCCAGGGCAGGAACTGCCCGGAGAAGTTGGAACCGCCGCCGATACAGCCAACGATGATGTCGGGGTAGGCGTCGGCCATCTCCATCTGCTTTATGGTCTCCTCGCCGATGATGGTCTGGTGGAGCAGGACGTGGTTGACCACGCTACCCAGTGAATAGTGCGTGTCCTCGCGGGATACGGCGTCTTCCACCGCCTCGCTGATAGCCAGCCCCAGGCTGCCGGGGCAGTCGGGCCATTTGGCCAGCATATCCTTGCCCACCTTGGTATCGGGGCTGGGGCTGGGGACGCAATTGGCCCCCCAGAGCTCCATAGCGATGCGGCGATAGGGCTTCTGGTCATAGCTTATCCTGACCATATAGACCTTAATCTCGATGTCGAAGAGGGCACCAGCGAAGGCCAGGGCGCTGCCCCACTGGCCAGCGCCGGTCTCGGTGGTGATGCGCTTGATGCCCTCCTTCTTGTTATAGTAGGCTTGGACTACCGCCGTATTGGGCTTGTGGCTGCCCGCCTGGTTCGTCCCCTCGTATTTGTAGAAAATCTTGGCCGGCGTGTCCAGTGCCTTCTCCAGCCGGTAGGCGCGGTGCAAAGCGGTCGGCCGCCAAGTGCGGTAAATCTCCAGTATCTCGTCGGGGATTTCGATGTAGCGGTCGGTGGTATTGACCTCCTGCATGATGCACTCCATGGGAAACAGGGCGTGCATGAACTCCGGGGTCGCCGGCTCTTTGGTCATCGGGTTCAGGGTCGGCGGCAACGGCTCGGGCAGGTCGGCCTGGACGTTATACCACTTGGTCGGCATGTCCTTCTGGTCGAGAAAAAACATTGATCTTTCCATATTGTCCTCCTTTTAGTTTAAAATAGACCTGGGTTCTATAAACTAAAAAAGCCCCTTCTTAAAGGGGCGAGAGGGCTACTCGCGGTGCCACCCTTCTTGGCCAGATGCCAACTGACCATCTCTTTGCGTATCGACGATTTCCCCCGATACTTGGGGTCTGATAACGCTCCCCCGGCGACAAAGCCTACTCGTATATTACTTTCGGTTTGTAGCTCCCAAGTCCATTCAGCCTCGGCGCTGGCATCGGCTCACACCCTACCCGACTCTCTGTGCCCCGCTTCAAAGCCTACTAGTCTTGTTCACGGCCTTTGCTATATTTCGCCCGATTATATTCCAATATGCCCAAGCTGTCAATAGTAAACCGGTGGCACTTGTCAAGCAAAGCAATAGGGAATATAATACCGCCAAATGGTGAAGGGTTATCTTCTCATCAAGCTGATCCCAGGTTTAGAAGCCAGCGCTCTGTCCCAGATTCGCGCTATTCCCGGAATCACCGATGTAAACCTGGTGTTCGGACAGTGGGACGCCATAGCCACCGCCGAAGCCAAGACCCTTTTTGAGCTATCCAAGGTAATCGTGGGTGAACTGCGCAGTATCCAGGGAGTCCAGGATACCACTACCCTGGTGCAGGGCGAACTGTAGAACCCGGTTTTTGCTCAAAAGGGACGGAAATGCTTCGGGCAGAAGGGCTATCCCGATTTACTGTCCTCAGTGCGTTGAAGCCCCTATGCTAGAGAAAAGGAATATAAGATGCCACCAATAGTTTCCATCGTCGGTAAATCAAAGTCGGGAAAAACCACCCTGATGGAAAAGCTCCTCGGGGAGCTGAAATCAAGGGGCTACCGGGTGGCCACGGTAAAACACACCCCCCAGAAGCTGAGCTTTGATGAGCCGGGCAAGGATAGCTGGCGCCATATTCAGGCAGGGAGCGAGGCTACCCTGATTAGCTCCCCGGACAAGATGGTGTTCATTAAGCCCACCAGCGCTAAAATGAGCCTGGAGCAGATAGCCCGCTTAATCGGTGAGGACTATGATATTATACTTACCGAAGGCTTTAGCCAGGGCAATGCCCCCAAGATTGAGGTACATCGCCAGCAGGCCGGCCCGCCTCTGGCTTCTGTCAGCAAGCTCATCGCCATCGCCACCGACGAACCACTGGAAACCAAGACCCGGCAGTTCTCGTTAGAGGACACTAAAGGCCTGGCCGACCTCTTGGAGAAGGGCTTTATCGAGCCGCAGCGGGAGCGGGTTTCGCTCTACGTAAACGATACCCCCATAGCTTTAAGCAGTTTTCCCAAACAGATCGTCAGCAATATCCTCCTGGCTCTGGCCTCTAGCCTCAAAGGAGTGAAGAAGATCAAAAGCCTGGAGTTTTTCCTGCGGAAATAGCCTTAACCCGCTTTCCGGGCTGAAATCGTCAAAGGATATGACGCCGACAAACGAACTGCACCTGCGCCAGCTCACTATAGACGAGGCGCTGTTCAAGCTCGATAAATACCTGAACGACGCCTTTATGGCCGGCTTATCGACGGTAAGCATAATTCACGGCAAGGGGACGGGCACCCTGCGCCAGGCTGTCCGGAAAAAGCTCGATAATCACCCCCTAGTCGAATCTTATCGCCCCGCTGGCTACGGGGAGGGGGGAGAAGGTGTTACCATTGTAGAGCTAACCGAGAAATAGCAGAAAGGGGGTAACAATGGCAAAGAAGCTATATCGTAAGGAACTATCAGGAAAAAGAGGTCAACTGGGTCCCTACCCCATGGAAAGACTGAAAAAGGTTGAGCGGCCCACGACCCGAATCAGCGACGGTATCCCCAGATTTGACGAGCGGGAGCATGGATTCGCCCGTGCCATGCGTGGTGATTTCGGCCCCAATCCCGCCAAGGAATTTGAACGCTTTATTCACAAATTCCCCTTAGGGGCAGCCTTCGCCAGCATAATGGGCCACATGGTCCCGCTGGTCGAAGGTGAGGTAGCCCAGGCCAAAGCCCCCCTCCCCAAAGACCCACAGGCTTTAAGCCAGCACATAAAGCAGCTGGGGTACTTTCTGAGGGCCGATATTGTCGGCATCTCCCCTCTGCCACAATACGCCGTCTACAGCCACGGTCTGGCCGGTAATCCGGTGGAGCTTGACCACAAATCGGCTATCCTGCTCGTGGTCGACCAGGATTACGATACCATGTGCGGTTCCACCGGGGATGACTGGATTTCTGGTGCCCAGAGCTTTATCGGATACTCAACCAGTGCTTTTATGGCCTGTATTATGGCCGACTACATAAGAAAGCTGGGGTACTCGGCCCGAGCTCACCACGTATTTAATTACCAGGTATTGGTTGTGCCCCTGCTTCTCCTGGCTGGTATCGGCGAGATGTGCCGGGCCGGAATTGTGCTTAACCCATTTCTGGGAACCCGCTTCAAGGCAGCGGTGGTTACCACCGACCTGCCGCTGGAGCCGGATAGCCCCGTCGACTTTGGCCTCCAGGAGTTCTGCCGGAAGTGCCTGAAGTGCGCCACTGAATGCCACGCCAAGGCTATCCCTGATG
>CAZRIU010000103.1:0-3567 GCA_964600245.1 uncultured Dehalococcoidales bacterium | reverse complement strand
AAGCGGCATCCGTAACCAGGTAGTTGTGCTTGGTGATGGGCAGGGTGATGCCGGTAATATCTACCTCCTGAAAGGCGTCCTTGCCGATGAAGGGCCGCGCCACCTGCCCGGTGATGGCCACCATCGGAGAAGAGTCGAGGTGCGCGTTGGCCAAACCGGTCACTAGGTTGGTGGCACCGGGCCCCGAGGTGGCGAAGCATACGCCCACCCTCCCCGTCGCCCGGGCGTAGCCGTCGGCGGCGTGGGCGGCACCCTGCTCATGGCGCACCAGTATATGGCGAAGCTGGGGATACTGGGGGAGGACATCATAAAGAGGCAGAATGGCTCCGCCCAGGATGCCGAAGATAACCTCGACACCTTCCTTTACCAGGCTTTCGCATATTATATGAGCTCCGGTCATTTTCATAAGTTACGCTCCTTTAGCTGAACACCGCCCCGGCGCTGGCGGAGCTTACCTTTTCGGCATAGCGCCGCAGGTAGCTGCTCTTCACCTTCGGCTCGAACTCGGCTAGCTTGGACAGGCGCTTTCCCATCTCTTTCTCGGAAAGCTCGACGTCGAGCCGTTGATGGGCAACATCAATCTTGATAATGTCTCCGTCCTTCAGGGCGGCGATAGGCCCCCCGCTGGCGGCTTCGGGAGAAACGTGGCCGATAGCCGCCCCCCGCGTCGCCCCCGAAAAGCGCCCGTCGGTAATGAGGGCGACCTCTTTATCCATGCCCATGCCGCTGAGCAGGGCGGTGGGGGTGAGCATCTCCCTCATCCCCGGGCCCCCTTTGGGTCCCTCGTAGCGGATGACTATCACGTCACCCGAATTTATATTCTTGTGCATGATGGCCCTGGTGGCTTCTTCCTCGGAGTCGAAGACGCGTGCCGTTCCTTGGTGGAACATCATATCCTCGGCTACGGCGGCTCTCTTGACCACGGCGCCTTCCGGCGCCAGATTGCCGAAGAGGATAGCGATGCCACCACTAGCAGAATGGGCGTGGGTAATGGGCCGGATAACCTCTTTGTCATGGTTATGGCTGTCGGCGATAACGCCCGCCACCGATTTCCCCGAGGCCGTTTTTGCTTTTAGGTGCAACAGCCCTTCCAGCTCTTTCATTACAGCGGGTATGCCGCCGGCGCGGTCTAAATCCTCGACGTGATATTCCCCGCTCGGCCTTAGTTTGGTGAGGTGGGGGGTACGCTGGCTTATCTCATTTACCGTGGTCAGCGGGAATTCGACCCCCGCTTCGTGGGCTATGGCTATGAGGTGCAGGACGGAGTTGGTGCTACCGCCCAGCGCCATATCAACGCTAAAGGCGTTATGGATAGCTTGCCTGGTTACGATATCCCGCGGGCGAACGTTATCATCCAGCAGCTTCATTATTTGCTGCCCCGCTTTTTGGGCCAGCTGTAGCCTGCGGGCGTCGACGGCGGGTATGGTGCCGTTGCCCGCCAGCCCCATGCCTAGGGCTTCGGTCAGGCAGTTCATGGTGTTGGCGGTGAACATGCCCGAGCAGCTGCCGCAACCAGGGCAGGCCAGCTCTTCTAGCTCCTCCAGTTCCTCCGCCTCCATCTTGCCCGCGGCTACCTTGCCCACGGCCTCGAATATGGTGTTGACGTCGACCCTTTCTTCCTGACCGTTTACCTTGCGCCTGCCGGCCAGCATGGGGCCGCCGCTGACAAAGATAGCGGGCAGGTTCAACCTTACCGCTGCCATGAGCATGCCGGGGACTATCTTGTCGCAGTTGGGGATGAAGACCAGGGCGTCGAAGGCGTGGGCCTCGGCCATTATCTCCACGGAATCGGCGATGAGCTCGCGGCTGGGCAGGCTGTATTTCATGCCCGGGTGGTTCATGGCGATGCCGTCGCAGACGGCGATGGTATTCACCTCGAAGGGGAAGCCGCCCCCACTCCGCACCCCGGCTTTAGCCGCCTGGGCGATCTGAGGCAGGTGAATATGCCCGGGGACAATCTCGTTGAAGCTGTTGACGATACCGATGAGGGGCTTATCGATGTCGGCCTGTCTCCAGCCCAGGGCGTGCAGCAGGGCACGATGGGGGGCACGCTCTACACCTCGTTTGACGGTATCGCTTTTCATTTTTCCCCTTCGTTATTCCATTTTTTCGTTTATAAAAAAGGCCGTCCCGTGGGGACGGCTCCTGATTTCTGTGAGACACGACCCACTGGCCGGATTACGTATGCATAACCAGAATAACAAGCTCAATATTCATCGTGCAGATAACGTAGCACAGTTGCTACATAAATGTCAAGGCGAGCCTAGCTGACCGGCTTCTATGGCCCTTATCTTGTCCAGTCGTCGCTGGTGCCGGCCGCCCTCGAACTCGCCGGTTAGAAAGGCGTTGACGATTTCGGCTACCGGTTCTTGCGCCTGTTCCTTGGCTGTCCCCAGGCACAGTATATTGGCGTCCTGATGCTGGCGGGTGCGGCGGGCGTTAAAGGCGGTGTAGCAGAGGGAAGCTATGGCTCCCTTGACCTTGTTGGCGGCGATGCTCATGCCGATGCCGTTGTTGCAGATTAGAATACCGCGCTCAAAATCTCCCCTGGCCACCGCCTCGGCCACTTTCTGGGCATAATCGGGGTAATCTACCGAGTCGGTGGTGTTACAGCCGAAGTCCTCATAGCTATGGCCATTGTCGGCCAGCCATTTCATGATAGTTTTCTTGAGCTCCAGTCCCCAGTGGTCGTTGCCAATGGCAATACGCATCTTAGCCTCCCTTAACGATGATGTCGGGGCATATCCGCCCCAGTTCTTCTCTGGATAAAGCGCCTTGGCGTACAATAACAGGGGTTTCCCCGGTCAAATCGACGATGGTGGACTCTTTGCCCCCGGGGCAGTCGCCCTCGATGATCAAATCGACCTTATCCCCCAGTTGGGCACGGGCTTCGTCGGCGGTGAGGGCGCTGGGCTGCCCGCTTAAGTTAGCGCTGGTGCCGACAATGGCGGTGCCCACCCCCCGTGCCAGTGAGACGGGGATGGGGTGGGCGGGAATACGTACGGCGACGCTTTCACTGCCGCCGCTGACGATGTCTGAAACAGAGTCCGATTTAAAGAGCACCAGCGTCAGTGCGCCGGGCCAAAACCTTTCGGCTAATAGACGGGCATACGTTGGCATCGAACTAGCGACCATCTCCAGCTGGGAGAGGTCGGCTAGAAGTAAAGGCAGCGCCATGTGGCGCGGGCGCTCTTTAATGCTATAGACCCTCTCCACGGCGTCGTTTATGCCGATGCTGGCGCCCAACCCGTAGACAGTGTCGGTGGGGAAGGCGACTACGCCCCCCTGTTTGAGGATAGAAACGCCTTTTTCAACCTGCTCCCGGACGAATGCGGAAAGCCTGGTGCCCATAGTCACTTCCTGAATGACAGTATAGCATAGTGGTAGGGCATAGCTAAAGAAAGGGAGCGAAAACTAAAAAACACTTGAACAAAAACATTCACAGTGGTAATCTGTATTCTATATAATGGCTAAGGAAAAAGCGAAGAAAAGCCCTAAGAAGAGTCACCGCGTAACCACCAGCGGCGATATTGAGGTCTCCACCTATCTGGAGATTGCCAAGGAGAT
>CAZRIU010000102.1:0-3758 GCA_964600245.1 uncultured Dehalococcoidales bacterium | reverse complement strand
CTCATAATCGCCATCATCACCACCGCCCTCGAAGAAGCCGCCATCGCTGTGGTCGGCCTCTGGCTCCTGCCCAAGGTAGACGTCCACCTGCCCCTGTTCGTCATTATTCTCATTATGCTGGCCTGGGCGGGCTTTACCGTCTTCACCTACCGTCTGGGCAGCCGCGCCCTGAAGAGGAAGCCCGAAGGCGGCTTAGCCGACATGCTGGGGATGAAGGGAGAGGTGGTCAAGCGCCTTGACCCCGAGGGCATGATCAGGATCAAGAGCGAGCTCTGGAAGGCAAAGTCAGCGGGCAGGAAGATAGAAACCGGCGAAGAGGTCACCGTGGTCGGACAGAGAGGCCTCAAGCTCATCGTGGAGAGGAAAGGGAAGCGGAAAAAGCCGTAAACCCGGTTAATAGTAGAGGTCGTACTCGTACTCGCCTTTCTTATAGACGAAGGAGATTACGGTCAGGGCTATCCCCACTACGATAAGGCCGATGGCGTATATGCCCAGAGGCATAAGCACGTCGGTGATAACCTCTGGCGCCCACGTCTGCAGTGTAGTGGGTATATCGCCGTTGGCCAGCTGGCTGTTGGCGACGCTGCGGGCAATGAAGGCGCCGGCCAGGCTAACGGCGCCGACGGCCAGGAAGGTTATCCCTATATGGCGGGTGCTGCCCCTCACTGAGAAGTGCGTCAGTATAATGAGCAGTATCATCATCAGACTGAAGGCAATCAGCACTATAAAAGCCGTATTGAAATAGCCGACATACTGCTTGGCGTTCTCGATTTGCTCCATGACCTCGGCGTCAAGCGTGGTTTCATCGAGCTCCAGCGTCGACGGTATCTCCTCATCAATCTGGCTGTAGTGTTCATTAAACTGAAGCTCTATCTCTTCAGGGGGGAAGCCGACCAGCTCGGGTGGCGGTGAGGCTAACACGGCCGCCAGCAGGTTGGCCCGGAAGCTCTCCTTCGCCGTCTCAAGAGATATTATCAGGCTTAAGGTCTCGCTCCTGCCCTCGATATAATTATAGAAGACGTAGATGCCCTCTTGTGCCTGCTCCTCCATCCAGGGCTCGATGTCGATGATGGTGTCCGCCAGCACTTCATCGAGAGACTCACCCATAAACTCCGCCGCCTCGGTTGGGATCTGGTCTATGACAGTTTCTTCGGCCAGCGCGGCTATATCTAGCCTCTCCACGTGCTCGGCGATGAAATCGGGATTGAGGACGCTCTGATTCAGCATCAGCGCCAGGCCGAAGACTAATAGAGAAAGGGAAAGGCAGATGCCCAGGATAACCAGCAGTACGATCCTAAAGACCTTCATTGGGGGGCATTTTAACACCCGACCTGTGGTAATGCAAGCGATTAGCTACCGAAGGGGCAGAATCGGTTCAAGCCCCGTAGTTCGGCGGCCCCGGCAATAGTAACGCCGTAGAATATTACCGGCTTGGAGATGAGGAACTGGTCAATAGTATCGTTGACGATGGTGGTGCCGGTCACCAGGGCGATATCGCACCATTCCAGGTTCTCTTTGGTGCGGCTGGGGTCGTCTATCTTTACCCCGAACTTTTCCTGGCCGATATTGGCCTCGTCCATATCGGTTACCCTTATCTCAAACTGCCTGGCCAGTGCCTCTACCATCCTGGGCTGAAAGCCAACCATGGCTATTTTGGGCTGCCCATAGCTTTCATTTAGGTGCCTCGCCAGCTCAGTGGCACATTCCCGGGGTTGCTTATCTTTGCAGTGTACCGTCCGCTCCGCCAAGCCGAGGTGGTTCATCACAGCGTTGAGGCTGGAGATGAATATTGCCCGGCGGAAGTTGTTATTCAACTCCATTTCGGCAATATCGGCCAGCCGCCCGCTGAAATTGCCGTAGCGGTCGGTAAAAGCCTGCCCACGTGAGCCCCTGAACTCGGCTTGCATCAGTCTTTCCTGCCCCTTCACCAGCGGGTAGTCTTTATCCTCGGGGTTGCCGATAGCCTGTTCTGGAGAAAGGGCCGTCGCCTTAACGATGACCTCCTCGCCCTCAAGCCCGTGCTCTTTTATCAGCCTGATGAACTTTTTGCGGATAGTTTCGTGCAATCTATTCCCCTACTACTATTTTACTATAACAATGTTACTAGATAGCGGGTGGTTATGTCTATTTATACTACCCCGCCTTGTTTAGCGTACGTAAAAACGTCCGCTGACAAGGTGGGGAGGCCATGATGAAACTGGATTCCCGTCTGCACGGGAATGACGGGGAGATCGCTCGTCGTTAACCCTTTCCTTGCTTTCGAGCCTTAGGGTTGCTATTATAACCAGCGGTGACCAAGCGTAGAATCGACAGCTTACTGGTGGAGAGGGGTCTGGCGGAGAGCCGGGCCAAGGCTCAGGCTCTGATTATGGCCGGGGAGGTGGATGTGGAGGGGAAGGCCGCCATCAAGCCGGGGACGATGGTGGCTGAAGAGGTGGCGATTACCCTTCTCCAGCCGCCCCCTTTTGTCAGCCGCGGCGGCATCAAGCTCGACTATGCCCTGGAGCGGTTCCGGCTCGATGTGTCTTCTAGGGTGGCGGCTGATATCGGTGCCTCGACCGGTGGCTTTACCGACTGTTTGCTCCAGAGAGGAACCAGCCGCGTCTATGCCGTGGACGTTGGCTACGGCCAGCTTGACTACCGCCTGAGACAGGACAAGCGGGTGGTGGTTATGGAAAGGGTGAACGCCCGCTATCCCATCTCGCTGCCAGAGAAGATAGACCTGGCGACCATAGACCTTTCCTTTATCTCGGTGGAGAAGGTGATACCGTCGGTAGCCCGCCTGCTCAAAGAAGACGGTTATATGTTGGTGTTGCTTAAACCGCAGTTCGAAGCCAAACGCAACGAGGTAGGCAAGGGTGGTGTCGTCAGGCAGCCCCTAGTTCACGCCCGTGTTATCGGGCGCTTTATCGCCTGGGCGGTGAAAAAGGGCTTCAGGGTGGGGGGGTTGGCGGCTTCGCCTATATTGGGCGCTTCGGGCAACAGGGAGTTTTTCGTTCTCCTGAGGTTGACATAATGCGTATCAAGTCAGTAGCCTTAAAAGTGGACGACATTGATATCATCGGGCAGCTTTACCTGCCCGCGGGCGTTTTGCCCTATCATACGGTCTGCACCTGCCGCGGCATCCCCGCCGGACCACCCGACCCCAATGACAAAGGCTACGCCTCTTTGGCGGAATACCTCTGCTCCAACGGCTTGGCCGTCTTGATTTTTAACTTCCGGGGGACGGGCGCCAGCGGCGGCAACCTGGATATGCTGGGCTGGACGAGAGACCTGGGGGCGATGCTCGATTACCTGTGCGCCTTGCCCGAGGTGGATAAGTCCCGACTCTCGCTGCTCGGCTTCAGCGGCGGGGCGGCGGTCTCGGTCTATGTGGCGGCAAAAGATAATAGGGTGACATCAGTTGTTGCTGGCGCCTGCCCCGCCGAGTTCGGGCTGTGGACGCGCGACGACCCTCAGTCCCTTATCGAGCATTTCCGCGATGTCGGCACTATTAGGGATAACGATTTCCCCCCTTCCCCCCGCCAGTGGCTTAATGGCTTTAAGATGGTCAAGCCCATCAACTATATAGCGCGGATTTCACCCCGCCCCTTGCTCATCGTGCACGGCAGCCAGGACGAAACCGTCGGCGTCGATGACGCCCGAAAGCTATATGCTAAAGCCGGCGAGCCCAAGAAGCTCGTTGTTGTCGAGGGAGCCGGCCACAGGCTGCGCCGTGACGAAAAGGCGATGGCTATAATTCTGGACTGGCTTAAATC
>CAZRIU010000101.1:0-3899 GCA_964600245.1 uncultured Dehalococcoidales bacterium | reverse complement strand
ACGGCGATATAAAGTACTGGCGGGACAAGGACCAGGTGCACCACGTGCCCAAGCGAAAGCTGGATGATATTATTGTGGGGTGAGTATATAACGGGGAGGTGCCAAAATGGTTGAGGAGAAGCCGACGCTGGATGGACAGGTCGAGCTCCTAAAGCTTAACCACACGGGCCTGCACGAAGCCGTATGGAAAAACCACCAGGCCAGCTGGACGGTGACCAGCATCTTCATTCCCGTCCTCTTCGCCATGTTCGGCTTTCTCGTCAAAGAATACAACGACGGCTTTACTAACCTCCAGGCCGCCATGGCATTCTTAGCAATGGAAGGGCTGCTGCTCATCTGGTATGCCTTCATGCGGATATTCGACCAGTTCAACGACGTAAGGCGCGCCAAACTGAAAGAAATCGAGGAGAAGCTCAAAGAGCTGGTGCCCGAGGCCGATTTTAAAATGTATAAACTCCGCTACGGACAAGCGCCCCGATTGTTCAAGTTCCCAATACGCACGATTTATCTGGCAATGGTTTGTTTTTTTACGGACTTGAACATTATCTTCCTAACGATTAAGCTGGACCACCTTACGATAGGAATAGTCATCGCTATTTTATTTACGGCTGGCGCCTGGATATTTGCTTACTACGAAAAGAAATCTGAAAGGAAAAAAACAGAGGCAAAGCAGCTGAAGAAAGGGAGGCCAAATATGGGAAACTTCTCACCGATGCTGGCGGTAAGCGACATGAAAAAGACAATCGACTTTTACACCAAATCCCTCGGCTTCGAGCTGGGGATATGCGTCCCCACCCCTGAAAACCCCGAATATGCCGACCTCTCCAAAGACGGCATGGTGCTCATGTTCATCCCGACCAAGAATATCGGCATAAGCGGGGAGGAAAAGCTGGGGACGGGCGTCAACCTCTACCTGCAAATTGATGGGGACATCGATAAGTACTACAATAAGCTAAAGCAGAAAGGAGTCAAGATAGCCGTTGACATTAAGAACGAGCCCTTCGGCATCAGAGACTTCACTGTCGAAGACCCCGACGGCTATAAGCTCACCTTCAACCAGGACCTAAGGAAAGCCTAGATTGATGGACTTATTCGATTACAGCCTGCAGCAGGAAAAGGGAGAGGGAGCGCCGCTGGCGGCAAGAATGAGGCCCTCGGCGTTGCACCAGTTCGTCGGGCAGGAACACCTGCTGGGGGAGGGGCATGTCCTCAGAAAAGCCATCGAGGCGGGGCAGGTGCCTTCCCTGATTTTCTGGGGGCCGACGGGCAGCGGTAAGACGACGCTGGCCTTTATCATCGCCAACACCACCGAGTCTCACTTCAGCCCGGTAAGCGCCGTCAGCGCCGGCGTCGCCGACCTGAGAAGAATCATCAAGGAAGCCAAGGAAAGGCGCAAGCTCTATAAGAAAAAGACTATTCTATTCATCGACGAGATACACCGCTTCAATAAATCCCAGCAGGACGCCGTGCTGCCCTTCGTCGAGGACGGGACAATAACGCTCATCGGCGCCACCACGGAAAACCCGTCTTTTGAGGTCATCTCTCCCCTGCTCTCGCGCTGCCAGGTGCTCACCCTGGAACCGCTGGCCGAGGACGAGTTGCAGATTATCATTATGCGGGCCATCAAGGACGAGCTCAACGGGCTGGGCAAGCTCAACGTCGAGCTGGACGAGGACGCCCTGCTCCGCCTGATTATGGTCTCCAATAAAGATGCGCGGGTCGCCCTCAACGCGCTGGAGATAGCCGCCCTGACGACGCCGCCCGATGCCGAAGGAAAACGCCATATATCACTAAACACCATCGAGGACGCCGTCCAGCAACGCTATCTCCCCTACGACAAGGCGGGGGAACGTCACTACGACCTTATCTCGGCGTTGCATAAATCGCTGCGGGGTTCTGACCCCGACGCGGCGCTCTACTGGGCGGGGAGGATGCTGGAGGCAGGGGAAAGCCCCTTTTATATCGTGAGGCGGCTGGTGCGCTTCGCCTCGGAGGATATCGGCATCGCCGACCCGCAGGCGCTGGTGGTGGCTATGGCCGCCCAGCAGGCGGTGCACTTCATCGGCATGCCCGAAGGCAACTTGGCTATCGCCGAGGCGGTGGTCTACCTGGCCACCGCCCCCAAGAGCAACTCGCTCTATGAAGCCTATTCTAAGGTGCAGGAGGAAATCAGAGAGAAGCCCGACGCCGAGGTGCCCAAGCATTTGCGCAACCCGGTGACGCCGCTGATGAAGGGGATGGGATACGGGGACGGCTACAAATACGACCACCTTTTCCCCGGGCACTTTGCCGGGCAGCAGCACCTGCCCGACTCCCTCAAAGATAAACGTTTCTATAAGCCTGGCGACCAGGGCTACGAGAAGCAGGTCGCCGAGAGGCTCAAGGCCTGGTGGGATAGCGTTAAAAAGGCGAAAAAGCCTCCTGCTAAAAGAAAGAAAAAGACTTGAGACGCGAGCACACCACCATCCCCTGTAATGACATCTCCCTGGAGGCGGTCTGGCACTTCCCTGAAGCTAGAGGACCTTTGCCGGCGGTAGTCGTCTGCCACCCTCACCCCCTCTACGGGGGGAATATGTCGAGCAACGTCGTCTTCGGCATCTGCCAGGCGCTGGCGGAAAGGTCAATCGCCGCCCTACGCTTTAACTTCCGGGGGGTGGGCAAAAGCGGCGGCGAGTTCGGGGAGGGCATCGCCGAGCAGGAAGATGTTAAAGCAGCATTGGATTTCGCTTTATCTACAGAGGGCATTGATAAAGAGCGAATCGGGCTGGCGGGCTATTCCTTCGGAGGAGGGGTTGCCCTGCCCGTGGCTATCAAAGATGAGCGGGTAAAGATGCTGGCGCTGGTCTCGCCAGCGCTTTCGGAGGGGGGATGGCAGGAGCTGGAGCGATACGCCAGGCCTAAGTTCGTCATCGTCGGTGAGAACGACTTCGTCATACCGCAGGAGCAGTTCTCAAAGCTGATCGGGGACAGGCCCGAACACTGTCAGGTGGTCGCCGGCGCCGACCACTTCTGGGGCGGTTACGAGGCGGAGGTCGCCGAGAAGGTGAGCGCCTTCTTCGGGGGGTGGGGCTAAGCCCAACAGCCTTGACAGCTTTGCCCACAGCCGTTATACTGGAAGTCCGTTTGTTAAAAAACGGAGCGGCGCGGGGTGGAGCAGTGGAAGCTCGTTGGGCTCATAACCCAAAGGTCGCAGGTTCGAATCCTGCCCCCGCTACCAAAGAGTTTTAGAGCACCGCCCAAAGCGGTGCTTTTTGTTTGTAACCAGTGCTTTTTGTCTGTAAAATATAACGAGAAGATAATTAAGAGAGGAGAGAGAACTTGGAAGAGAAAATAACCTATTTCGAGACGGCGGGGTTGGAGAATACCGAGGAGACGCTGCGCCTGGCGGCGGAGAGGGCCAAGGCTCGGGGCATAAAGAAAATCGTCCTGGCCTCGACGACGGGAGAGACCGCCCGCTTAGCCTTAGAGCGTTTTGCCGGTAGCGGGATCAAGATGGTGGTGGTACCTCATCAATACGGCTTTGTTCTGGGCAAACAGAGGTTCCCCGCGAAGCTTATAGCCGAGCTGGAGCAGCAAGGGCACCGCGTTCACTTCGGCACTATGCTCTTTCACACCGACGGCTTCTACGGTACGACAACGCCCACTGTCATGGCTATCCTGCTGCGTACACTGTGCCAGGGAATTAAGGTCGCCGTCGAGATAATCCTGATGGCGACCGACAGTGGCTGCATCGATGCCGGGGAAAAGGTAATCGCCATAACCGGCACCGGCCGTGGTTCCGACACCGCCGTGGTGGCTACGGCGGCTACTTCCACCAAGCTCAATGAGCTCCACATCACCGAGATTATCTGCAAGCCGCTGGAAACCAAGTCGTGGCCAGCCGGACAGAGGCCCCCTCT
>CAZRIU010000100.1:0-4065 GCA_964600245.1 uncultured Dehalococcoidales bacterium | reverse complement strand
GCCGCCGGCTTTAATCTATAGATTTCGCTCATGGTGGGTAGCTGGGGTCGCTGGGAGAAACCGCGCAGCAGCAGCATGTTGGCGGGGTGGTGCTTGGACAGTATAGCCCTGGCCTGCTCCACGAACTTATTAGCCACCACCGCCATCAGCTCGGCTTTTAACTCCAGGGCGCTAACTGCCCTTGGCTCCACTCCCGTCTGCTGGGGGTCGGAATCGCTGACATCGGGAGATAAGCCCTCCCCCCGAAAGATGATGACAAAGCGATGTTCACTGACGGGCAGGACGGAGAGCTTGACCCCGTCTATAACCAGTCCGCCAAGCAACCGGCACAACTCGGTGCATTTCTCAGTAGAGATGCGCCCTGCCCTACGGTCGCTGATTAGTCCATCCTTATCTACGGTGCAGAAGTTGCCCCGGGCGGCTATATCCCCGGATTTAAGTTCAAAATCAATGCCTACCGCCTCGATTGCCCCTCGCCCGATGTTGAACTTGAGCGGGTCGTAGCCGAACAGCGCCAGGTGACCGGGAGTGCTGCCCGGAGTTATTCCCGGGCTTACGGGGTCAATCAGGCCGCAGATACCCGCGGCAGCTAGCTTATCCAGGTTGGGAGTACTGGCTGCTTCCAGCTCGGTCTTGCCTGTTTTGGGGTGGGGCAGCCCGCCCAGGCCGTCAATGACCAGCAATACAATCTTGGTGGAGGAGGGTTGGGCCAGTCCCCTGATTAGCTCTAAACTATCCATTGCAGTCAGCCCTCCCTATTGAGTAGTGCCTCAATGCCGGGCAGCTTTTCGCCGCTCAAAAAGCGGAGTGAAGCCCCGCCCCCGGTGGAGACAAAGGTCATCTTATCGGCCAGTTTCAGCTCGGTTACTATCTCGGCGGTAGAGCCGCCTCCGATTATGGTCGTCGCCTCAAGCCCGGCTAAGAGCTCGGCCATAGCCTGCGTGCCCCGGGCGAACTGGGCTATTTCGCAGACACCCATAGGGCCGTTCCAGAAGATTGTCTGGCAGCGGCTTAATTTTTCGGAAAAACTATCGATGGTCTTAGGACCTATATCCACGATTCTCCACTGCGGCGGTATTTTCTCCACCGCTACTATATTATACTCGGCTTCGGCGCTCACTTCAGCCGCCGCCACCACATCAACGGGCAGAATCAGGGGCAGTTTCCGCTCGGCAGCCCGCTTCATCAGCTTTTTGGCCAGGTCAAGCTTATCGTTTTCGACCAATGACAAGCCGACCTCATAGCCCTTAGCCTTTAAGAAGGTAGCCGCCATGCTACCGCCAATGAGGAGGCAATCAACCCTATCCATGGTATTTTCCAACGCCTTTATTTTATCACTAACCTTGGCGCCACCAGCAAGCTCGGCGAAGGGGTGGCTGGGGTGGGCTAGAAGGTCTTCCAGCACCTTGATTTCCTTCTCCACGAGCAACCCAGCCACTGCCGGTAGGTAACGGGTGATGCCCACTATGGAGGCGTGAGAGCGATGACAGGCGCCGAAAGCGTCGTTGACATAGATATCGGCCAAGCGCGCCAGTGTTTGGGCGAAAGCGTTGTCGTTGGCTTCTTCCTGGGGGTAGAAGCGGATATTCTCCAGGAGCAGGACGTCGCCTGGCTTTAATGCCTCCACCGCTCTATCGACTTCGGGGCCGATGCCGTCGTTAGCTACTTTTATGTTTTTGCCCAGAACCTGCGACAGTCGCTGAGCTACGACAGTCAGCCTTAGTGTTTCCACTACCCTACCCTTGGGGCGGCCTAAATGAGAGCAGAGGATAACCTTGGCTCCCCGCTCAGTAAGATATTTGATGGTGGGCAGCGTCGCCTGGATACGGCTGTCATCGGTAATGACCCCGTTATTGCCGCTCAGGGGTACGTTAAAGTCAGTCCTGACCAGAACCCTTCTATCGGTAACATCTATGTCCCGGATGGTCAGCTTATTCATCTTCTCCCTATCTGCAGTTAAAAACAAACATCAGGTGTTTAAGCTGGCACCTGATGTTTTGAAGCCTGGCTTTTGTTTATAAGCAAAGCCCTATCTCCGGTACTGGTAGCTGGGAAGTAGTTCTAAAACCTGCCTGACTATCCCTTCGGCATCAAGCCCGTATTTAGCCCGAAGGAGAGCCTGGCTGCCCTGCTCGACAAACTTGTCGGGGATGCCGAGGTTTTTTATCTGAATATCACTGATTCCTGATTGCTGTAGCAGCTCGATGACGCTGTTGCCGAAGCCACCGCTGATGGTATTCTCTTCAATTGTAACCAGCCGCTTGATGCGGCCGGCGATGTCTGTGATAAGCTCGGCGTCCAGCGGTTTAGCGAAGCGGGCGTTAACTACCGTCGCCTCAACGCCCTGTTTGGCCAACCTAGCAGCAGCCTCGAGTGCCGGTGTTACCATAGTACCAATAGCCAGTATGGCGACATCTTCGCCATTCCTTAATATTTCACCCTTGCCGATAGGAAGCTTGTGCAGCCTTGACTCTAAATCCACCCCTACCCCGGAGCCACGGGGGTATCTTATGGCCATGGGGTGATTCGTCTTCACTGCGGTGTAGAGCAGGTGCTGGAGCTCGTTCTCGTCCTTAGGGGCAGCGATTATCAGATTGGGGATGAGCATTAGATAGGAAATATCAAATGTCCCCTGGTGAGTCTTGCCGTCATCGCCGACAATACCGCTGCGGTCGATGGCGAAGATAACGGGCAAGTCCTGGAGGCAGACATCGTGTATTACCTGGTCGAAGGCACGTTGCAGGAAGGTGGAGTATATGGCTACGATGGGCTTGAAGCCCTGTGTCGCCAGCCCGGCGGCAAAGGTAACGGCATGCTGCTCGCAGATGCCCACGTCAAAGACCCGCTGGGGGAAATCAGCCTCGACTATGCTCAGGCAATTACCCTCGGGCATGGCTGGGGTGATTGCCACCAATTTTGGATTTTCCTTGGCCAGGCGCAAAACGGTCTGGGCGAAGATCTCGCTGTAGCTGGGTATTGCCTTGGCGGGGGCGCCTTTAGCTGGCACGCCGTGAAAGTAGACAGCGTCGCCCTCGGCGGGGAGATAGCCCTTGCCCTTGGTGGTGATAACGTGAATGAGGGTGGGCTCGGTGCGGTATTCTCGGGCTCGAGCCAGAGCCTTTTCCAGCTCAGCGATGTTATGCCCGTCAATAGGCCCCATGTAGGCGAAGCCAAGCTCTTCCCAGAGCACGGTAGGGATAATCAAGCCTCGGAAGCCTCTTATGAGCCTCTGGCCCGCCTGCCATAGCCTTCTGCCCCAGGGGAAAGCCGAAATGACCTTCCTGCTCCCCTCCTCCGCCCAGCGGTAACGGTAGTCAAAGCGTATCCGGCTCAGGAGCTTGGCTATAGAACCGACGGAGGGTGAAATCGACATCCCGTTATCATTGAGCACCACGCAAACCCGGGAGCCCAGGTGGCCTACCTGGTTTAAAGCCTCTAGAGCCATGCCCCCGGTTATAGCCCCATCACCGATAATAGCCACCACACTGTAGTCGTCACCAGCTAGGTCACGGGCGATAGCCATACCCAGGGCGGCGGAAACTGAGGTGCTGGCGTGGCCGGCGCCGAAGGGGTCGTGTTCGCTTTCGCTGCGGTTGGTGAAGCCGGATAGACCACCGTACTGGCGGATGGAGCTAAAGCGCTCTCTCCGACCGGTGAGCAGCTTGTGAACGTAGCTCTGGTGCCCCACATCCCAGATAATCTTATCGCGAGGGCTGTCGAAAACACGATGGAGGGCGATGGTAAGTTCCACCGCTCCCAGATTGGAGGCGAGGTGGCCTCCGTTGGCGCTTACCGTGGTCACCAGTTCCTGCCTGATCTCAGCGGCCAGCTGCGCCAGCTTTTCTTTTGCCAGCCCTTTTAGGTCGGCGGGGCTATCTATTTTATCTAATAGTCTCAGTGTTGCTATCCTAAACCACCGGATTGGGGAGTTGACTTCATACTAGCAATGTGGCGGGATGATTGTCAAGCTAAAAACCGCCTTGACCTTTGCTGGTGCCCGTGCTAAATTTTAGTGATTAATGGCCTGTCCCTGTAGCTCAGTTGGACAGAGCGGCTGCCTTCTAA
>CAZRIU010000099.1:0-4093 GCA_964600245.1 uncultured Dehalococcoidales bacterium | reverse complement strand
CGCTCGATTTCGGCGTCTATCGCCCTGACCTCGGGGATGAGCCTAGCGTCGGGGTGGCGGTTGGGGTCGGCGGTATAAAGCCCGCCGGTGTCGGTGAGAATCAAAAGCAAATCGGCGTCGATGAGGTTAGCCACCATCGCCGAGAGGTTATCGTTATCGCCGAAGACGGCTTCACGAATCTCGTCAACAGCGACCACGTCGTTTTCGTTGACGATGCAGAGCACCTTTAGCTCCAGCAGCGCCATCAGGGTATTGCGGGCGTTGAGATAGGCCGCCCTATCGAGAAGGTCAGCCCGGGCCAGCAGAGCCTGAGCCACGGTGATACCGTGCTCGGCGAAGAGCTGCTCGTAGAGGTTCATCAGGCGGTGCTGCCCTACCGAAGCCAGCACCTGCTTGAAGGGAATATCCCGGACGCGCTTGGCCAGTCCCAGCTTACTGCGACCCGCCGCCATCGCCCCCGAGGAGACGAGAATGACCTCCCGCCCCTGCTCGTGCAGCTTGGCCAGCTGACCTACCAAGCGGGACATTATCTCTTCATCGAGGTTATCGCTGACGTTGGTCAACAGCGCCGTGCCGAACTTGGCTACTATTCTTTGGTAGGCCATATCACCGACAATTATAGCAAATTGCCTACCCTTCTGTCCTGTGCTAGAATCTTTGTTGTTATTGGGTCCCCGAAAAAATCGAAGATTTTTTTGGGTTTAAGGGCTAGGCCGTATCGGCTAGCCCTAGAGGCGTTTGGGAAACGAAATGAATTTAGCTAAATTATTACATCTAATTGAAGATATGCCCGAATACCGCCATCTCGTTGCCGAACTGAAAGAGCCTAATGACAAGACCAAGGCAGTAGCCTTAGAAGCAGCCAAGCCCTACCTCATCGTGGCCCTGTATCAATCCTTGGGGAGGCCCATGGTGGTGGTCAGCGCCCAGCCGGAGAACTGCCAGAAGCTCTACGAGCAACTAGCGGCCTGGGCTAATACGAGCGTGGCAAAGTTCCCTGAGCCCGATGCCCTGCCCTACGAGCGCATTAGCTCGGATGCTTCCACCGGGCTGGAGAGGGTACAGGTCCTGTCGGCGCTGGCGGGCATGGACGGAGAAAAGCCTCCTTTGATTGTGGTCTCAGCGCCGGCGCTTACGCAAAAATTAACGCCGCATAAGCCTTTCCGCGCCGCCGGTCACACAATAAAGCTGGGTATGGAGGTCGAGATTTTTAAGCTATTAGAGCGCTGGCAGGCGATGGGCTACCGCCTGGAAAGTACGGTGGAGATGCCGGGGACGATAGCCCACCGCGGCGGCATCGTCGATATCTACCCACCCACCAGCCAGCTGCCCGCCCGAATCGAGTTCCTGGGCAACACCATCGACAGCCTGAGGCTCTTCGACCCCGCCAGCCAGCTTTCGTTAAGCAAAATGGAGTCGCTGGCTATCGGGCCGGCCACAGAACTATTAGCGCCGCTAACAAGCACCAGGGCCGAGCTGGAAGAGACAGTCAAAAGTATCAAGCTGGCCAATTGCAGCGCCGAGGTGAGACGGCAATTCGAGCAGGAATTAGCCCTGCTGGCTGACAAACAGGAGCTAAGCAATCTGCCGTTTTATGCCCCCTTATTTAATACCGACAGCCTGCTCGACTTTCTGCCTCAAGATTGCCTCTTGGTGCTCGACGAGCTGCCCAATATCGGGCAGGCGATTGAAGACCTGGAGGCGCAAGCTAGCCAACTGCGCGCCGAGAAGACAGAGCGAAAAGAATTACCCATCAACTTCCCCCAGCCCTATTTCAGCTGGAAAGAGCTTGAGCCGAAGCTAAAGCAAATATCGCGGCTGGGGCTTACCGCCTGGGGCGTCGAGCCTGAAGAAAACGCCCACCTTTTGAGCTTTAGCCCCACCCCCAGCTACGCCGGGCAGCTGCCCGCCTTCACCAGGAAGGTCAAGCAATTGCTGGGGCAGAAAAAGCGGCTTATCATCGTCAGCCACCAGGCCAGCCGACTATCCGAGCTTTTGGAAGCGGAGGATATTATGGCTTCGCCCGTTGAGGAGATAAAAGAGATTCCCCCACCCGCTTCGTTGACGTTAATTCAGGGGCTGCTGGGGGAGGGGTGGGTAATGAACAATGAGACGCTTCTTTTCACCGATGCCGAAATCTTCGGCTTCATTAAGCAGAGGCGGTTGGTAAAAAGACGTCCCGTGCCTCACCACCAGTTCCTCATCGAGCTTACGCCCGGTGACTACGTGGTGCACATCGAGCACGGCATCGCCAAGTTCGCCGGCGTTATCAATATGGGCAACGAGAACAGCCAGCGGGAATACCTGGTCTTGAAATACGCCGCCAACGACCGCCTGTATGTCCCCACCGACCAGATTGACCGCGTCAACCGCTATGTCGGCGCCGGCGACCAGCCCCCCACCCTTTCCCGGCTGGGCACGCAGGAATGGCGCCGGACCAAGCAAAAAGTGAAGGAATCGGTGGAGGAGGTCGCCCAGGAATTGTTGGCGCTCTATGCCGCCAGAGAGGTCGTGCCCGGCTTTTCCTTCTCCAAAGACAGCGTCTGGCAGCAGGAGCTGGAGGCTTCCTTCCCTTATGTCGAGACGCCCGACCAGATGGAGGCTCAGGCCGAGGTCAAGGCTGACATGGAGAAGGCCAGCCCCATGGACCGGCTGGTCTGCGGGGACGTGGGCTACGGCAAGACCGAGGTCGCCATCCGCGCCGCCTTCAAGGCGGTGATGGACGGCAAGCAGGTGGCGGTGCTGGTGCCGACCACCGTACTCGCCCAGCAGCACTTCAGCACATTTAGGCAAAGGCTGGAAGCCTTCCCGGTACGAATCGAGGTGTTGAGCCGTTTCAAGACAACCAAAGCGCAGGAGGCTATCGTGGCGGGGCTAGCCAACGGCAGCGTTGATATCTGCATCGGCACCCATCGCTTATTACAGAAGGACATCTTCTTCAAGAACCTGGGGCTGCTAATCATCGACGAGGAGCAGCGCTTCGGCGTGGCCCACAAGGAGCACCTCAAGAAGATGCGCCAGGAGGTGGACGTCTTGACTCTGAGCGCCACCCCCATCCCCCGCACCCTGCACATGTCGCTGGTGGGGGTGCGGGACATGAGCACCATGGAGACGCCGCCCGAGCAGCGCTTGCCCATCAAGACCTATGTCGCCGGCTACGACGAGCGGCTCATTCGGGAGGCTGTCTTAAGGGAGATGGAGCGCAACGGGCAGGTATTCTTTGTCCATAACCGGGTGCAGAGCATCGACTTTATCGCCGCCAAGCTGCAGGCTTTGATACCAGAGGCAAAAAACTCTATCGCCCACGGGCAGATGCCCGAGGCAGAGCTGGAACGGGTGATGAGCGAGTTCGCCCAAGGCAAGAGCGATATCCTGGTCTGCTCCACCATCATCGAGTCGGGGCTGGATATGCCCAACGTCAACACCCTCATCGTCAACCGCGCCGATCGGTTCGGGCTGACCCAGCTCTATCAATTGCGGGGCCGAGTGGGGCGGGGGGCTAACCTGGCCCACGCCTATTTCCTCTACGAAAAGGGGAAGATGCTCACCCCCACCGCCGAGAAAAGGCTCAAGACAATATTTGAAGCCACCGAGCTGGGGGCGGGCCTTGGTATCGCCCTCAAGGACCTGGAAATCAGGGGGGCGGGGACGCTTTTGGGGGTAAGGCAGAGCGGCTTCATCAGCGCCGTCGGCTTCAGCCTCTATACGCGACTTTTGGCCGAAGCGGTGGAGGCGCAGAGGGCCAAGCAGGCGGAAAAACCGGAGAAGGCCAAGCCCTCCCCCCTCCCACCGCCCACCATCGATTTGCCGCTGCGAGCCTTTATCCCCGAGGACTATGTCGCCGACGTCGAGACCAGGTTGAGCCTCTACCAGAAGCTGAGCCGGGTGGACAAAGAGGAGCAGATAGAGGCGCTGGCGCAGGAGTTCGGCGACCGGTTCGGCAAATTGCCGACGGAAGTCAAAAACCTGCTCTACGCTTTGAGGATTAAGCTTTTAGCAACAAAGGCGGGCGTGGAGTCGGTCAGCACCGAGGACGGGCAGATTGTAGTTAGACTCTTTGAGGGGCTGCAGCTCGACAGGGCAAAAATCGAAC
>CAZRIU010000098.1:0-4191 GCA_964600245.1 uncultured Dehalococcoidales bacterium | reverse complement strand
CCCTTGGCCAGGTAGTCCTTAGCCTTGCCGAAGTCCCAGTAAAAGCTGGGTATCTTGGACTCGGCGTGAGCTTTCCAACCTCTCTCGCTGACGCTGACCATAGCCAGTCCGGGAGGCACCATCCAGCCCTTCTGCGAGCCGGTGATGGCGATATCTATGTTCCAGTCGTCCACGGGCATCTCGATGGAGCCCAGTGAGCTGATGGCGTCCACCACCAGGAGTTTGTCGAATTCCTTGACCACGGCGCTTATCGCCTTGAGGTCGTTGGTGACACCGGTGGAAGTTTCATTGTGCGTGACCAGCACCGTCTTTATCTTGGGGTCGGCGTTTAGTGCCTTGCGTATGGCGTCGGGGTCGGCGGCCTGGCCCCACTCAAAATTCAGGTTGGTGACATCGGCGCCGAAGTGTTTGGCGATAGCGGTGAAGCGGTCGCCGAAGACGCCGATGGAGACCGAAAGCACCTTGTCACCGGGGGACATGGTGTTGACCACGCCGGCCTCCAGTCCACCGGTGCCGGAGCCGGTGAGCAGAAAAACATCATTTTTGGTCATGAAGAGCTTTTTCAGGTCGGCGAGCACGTCGTCCTGAATCTTCTTGAACTCGGGCCCGCGATGATTTATCATCTGGCGGCTCATTACCTTGAGCACTTCGTCAGGGATGGGGGTGGGTCCGGGGATACGTAGATTGTCCATTGGAATCTCCTTTAATTCTAGTCTTTATTGATTATCCGGGCAAAGCTACGCTCGTATATTCTAGTTAGCACTAGGTAGACTTAATATAACGCCGCTTGCCCACTCTTATGATATCATCTTTTTGAACAGTATAATTAGCGTCTTTAACTCTTTCGTCATTAATATATACGGCACCCTGATCAATGAGACGCCTAGCTTCGCTCTTACTTTTAGCCAGTCGGTTTTCCGTGAGATAATCCTGGAGACCCTTGCCTGACTTGGTGCCCAGGGCTATCTCCTCTGGTTTCTCTTTCTTCTGCACCGTTTTCTCAAAATGTGTCTCAGCTTCAGTAGCGGCCTTCTGGTCATAGAGCTGAGCGATGATTTCTCGGGCAAGGCGTTTCTTGAGCAACATCGGGTTGAGCTCTTGCTTTTCCAGTCCTGCCTTGAATTCCCCAAGCTCCTTATCAGGGACGTTGGTCAAAAGCTCGAAGTAGGTGAGGACGAGGTCATCGGGCACGGACATCACCTTGCCGTATATCTGCTCTGGAGATTCGGCGACGCCGATATAGTTTCCCAGGCTCTTGCTCATCTTCTGGCTGCCGTCGGTGCCCACCAGCATGGGGACCATAAAGCATTGCTGGGGGCGCTGGCCCATCATCGACTGCAGTTCTCGGCCCACCAGGAAGTTGAACTTCTGGTCGGTGCCGCCGAATTCGACATCGGCTTCAATCGCCACCGAATCGTAAGCCTGGAGCAGGGGGTAGAGCAGCTCGGTGAGAGCGATGGGTTTTTCCGCCTTATAGCGGGCGTTGAAGTCGTCCCTGGCCAGGAACTGAGCGACGGTAAACTTACTGGTGAGCTGGATGATATCGCTCAAAGTAAACTTGCCGAACCATTCGCTCTGCCAGCGTATCTCGGTCTTTTCCTTGTCTACTATCGTAAAGAACTGCTGCATATAGGTCTCGGCGTTTGCCTTGACCTCTTCCATGCTGAGCATAGGGCGAGTGGCCGACATGCCGCTGGGGTCACCGATTTGCGCCGTCCAGTCGGCGACGATGAGCACAATCTGGTGTCCGCGCTCCTGGAACTGGCGCAGCTTGCGCAGGGCGACCATATGCCCCAGGTGAATATCGGGGAAGCTGGGGTCGAAGCCCTCCTTTAAGCGCAGCTTTTTGCCCGCACGCAGCAGTTGTGCCATCTCGTCTTCGACGATTATTTCGGCGACTCCCCGCTTCAATAAATAGTTGAGTTCGGCTTCTTCCATTTTCTAACTGGCTCCTCGGATTTCTAGGGTGGCTTTGCCCCGTTTTACGTCTTCGGCTATCTGTTTTTTCAGCTCTTCGGGGCTATCGAACTTTATCTCGCCGCGCAGGCGTTCAATGATGTCAACGGCCAGCTCACGCCCGTAGAGGTCGCCCTTATAGTCCATTATATAGGCCTCGACCAGGCGCTGGTCGCCACCGAAGGTGGGGTGAAGGCCGATGTTGGTCATTGCCGGATAAGCTTGGTCATCGATATAGGCGCGGCTGGTATAGACGCCGTCGGCGGGCAATGCCTGTTCCCGGTCAGTATCCAAATTGGCGGTGGGAAAGCCCAGATCCACGCCACGCCTGTCTCCCCTGACCACCCGTCCGTGAAGGCGGAAAGGGCGTCCCATCAGCTTTTGCGCCTGCTTCATATCGCCTTTGGCTAAAGCCTTTCTGATGGCGGTGCTGCTCACCACCTCGCCGTCAATCGTCATCGGCGGCACTACAGTCAGGCTGAAACCCATCTCCGCGCCTAGCTGTCGCAGGACGTCGGTATCGCCTTGGCGGTTCTTGCCTAGAGCAAAGTCAGGGCCGATGACCAGCCCCTGCATCCTTAAATGCTTTTTCAAGAGCCCTAAAAACTCTTTCGGAGTCAATCTGGCCAATTCGGGGGTGAAGGAGAGGGAGATGACCGCCTCGACGCCGGCCTCTTTGAGTAGCTCTGTCCGGCGCTCAATGTCGGTGAGGAAGGGCAGACTGGTCTTCGGCGCCAGCACCTCCTGGGGGTGGCGGCTAAAGGTTATCACGCCACTGGCCAGGCCCTGCTTTCGGGCAAGCTCGGTCAGCTTGGCAATCAAATGCCGATGACCAAGGTGGACGCCGTCGAAGACGCCGATGGTCAAAAGCATGTCCTTTTTCGGCGAGAATTTAGCCAGTTCCGCCTCTACCTGCATAATGATTTATAGTAGCATAACGATATTTGGGGGGTCAAACATTGGGGGTGGGGTGACAGCTGGCTTTTACGAGTCGGCTGATTCTGATATACTTAGCGGGAAGCCAGCGTAGCTCAGGGGTAGAGCAACGGTTTCGTAAACCGTCGGTCGTCAGTTCGAATCTGACCGCTGGCTCCAGGAAGGGAGCTCTATGATTAAGGCCGTTTTTTTCGATTACTACAACACGCTGGTCGACTACGATCCGCCGCGTGAGGAGACACACGCCAAATTGCTCGGCGAGATGGGCATCAAGATTACCCCTAAAGAGCTGCTCCGTCCCATCATGCTCGCCGATGACTTTCTCTCCAAGGAGCACTCACAAAAGTCCCTGGCCAAGCGCTCTAAGGAGGAGATAGCGGCCCTCTACGGGCGCTATCAGGCGATGATACTCAAGGAGGCGGGGCTGGAGGCTTCTCCGGAGCTTATCGGCAATGTCTTGAAGAGATGGATGTCTATCGAGTTGAAGATGGCCCTCTACAAAGACGTGGCGCCGGCTCTGGACGAGCTCAAGGAGCGAGGTTTGACTTTAGGGCTTATCTCAAACGTTGACCGCGACATAGACGCTGACTATGAGAAGCTGGGACTGGCCAACTGGCTCCAGCTCAAGATAACCTCGAAGGACGTTGGTTTTACTAAGCCCCGCCCTGAAATATTCCAGGCGGCGGTAAAAGAAGCGGGGGTAAAGCCCGCCGAGGCCATCTACGTGGGTGACCAGTACGACATAGATGTTGTCGGAGCCAACGGGGCGGGGATGCGGGGAATTCTAATCGACCGCCACGACTTTTTCGGGGATATCACCGATTCCATCCGAATCCGCAGCTTTGCCGAAATCAGCCAGCACCTGGACTAGACGTTAAAGAGAAAAGTAATCACGTCGCCGTCCTGGACGGTATAGTTCTTGCCCTCCAGACGTAGCCGCCCTTTCTTGTGGGCCTCAGCCATGGTGCCACACTTGAGCAGGTCGTCGTAGCTGATGACCTCGGCGCGGATAAAGCCCCGTTCTATGTCGGAGTGAATCTTGCCCGCGGCCTTGAGCGCCGTGGTGCCCTTGGGGATGGACCAGGCCTTCATCTCGTCGGAGACGGTGGTGAAAAATGATATTAAGCCCATCAGCTCGTAAGATAGCTGGACGGCATGTTCCAGCCCCGCTTCGGGGAGGCCGTACTCGGTGCGGAAAGCCTCGGCGGCTTCGTCGTCCAGCTGGGTGAGCTCCATCTCCAGCTCGCCGCAGAGGGTTATCACCTTGGAGCCTGCCCGCGCGTAACGGGCGTTAAGCTC
>CAZRIU010000097.1:0-4238 GCA_964600245.1 uncultured Dehalococcoidales bacterium | reverse complement strand
GAGCCCAAATTCTTGCTAATCGTAGCTGGTTTATGCTAAAATTATAATCCCCAAAGGAGGAATTATGCCTAAGATTTACTTACTTGACGTTACTAACCGTGACGGGGTACAGACCGCCAGGCTTGGGCTTTCCAAGCTGGAAAAGACGATGGCTAATATCTACCTCAATGAAATTGGGGTCTTTCAGTCCGAGTTCGGCTTCCCCACCACCAAGCACGAGACCCGCTACCTGAAAGCCAATCTGGAGCTGGCCGAGATGGGAGTGCTGCAGCCTATCCGCTTGGAGGGCTGGATAAGAGCCATCACCGAAGATGTGGAGACGACCTTTAAGAGAGTGCCCGGTATAAAACACCTGAATCTTTCTATATCCACCTCCGACCAGATGATTATGGGTAAGTTCCAGGGGAAGAAGACCCATAAGGATATCATCAATGACATGACGGCGGCGGTAGATGCCGCCTGGGCGGCGGGTGCCGAGAGCATCGGTGTTAACGCCGAGGACGCCTCCCGCACCGACCTGGGCTACCTTGTCGAGTTCGGGCTGGCGGCCAAAGAGCATAAGGCTACCCGGCTGCGCTATTGCGACACGCTGGGCTACGATAACCCCTTCACCATCTACAGGACCAACAAGGCGCTGGCGGAAAAGGTGGGGCTACCCATCGAGCAGCACTGCCACGGCGACCTGGGGATGGCGGTGGCTAACTCCCTGGCCGGGGCTAAAGGGACGATTGACGGCGGGCAGGACGCCTATATTAACACTACCATCAACGGCATTGGGGAGAGGGCAGGCAACGCCGACCTGGTGACCGTTATTCTGGCGGTGACCAAGTCCAGGGACTTTGCCGGCAAATATCAGCTGGGCGGTAAGGTCGATTTGTCCAAAGCCTGGAAGATAGCCAAGTTCGCTGAGTACGCCTTCGACGTGCCCATTCCCATCAACCAGCCTGGTGTCGGCGCCAATGCCTTCGCCCACGAGTCGGGCATACACGCCGACGGCGTCCTCAAAGACCCGGAAAACTATGAGCTTTACGGCTTCGAGGAGCTGGGACGGGGCGACCCTATCAAGGTGGACACGGGCCGGGAGATTACCGCCGGGCAGTACAGCGGTATTTCCGGCTTTAGCCACGTTATGGGGCAAATCGAGGTATCCTTCGACAGCAAAGAGGAGGCTAACGAGGTACTGGAGCTGGTGAGATACGCCAATGTTCTATCGCATAAGCCACTGGTCGAGGACGAGCTGCTCTTTATCGCCCGCTACCCCAAGATTGCCAAGAAGCTGTTAACGGTTTCCCCGCTGTCGTAGCCATACTCCGTATACAAAACGTAGGTCAGGGGAATGCCTAACGAACCACCGGCAATGAATCTTAAAGCCATCGGCGTTGTAAGTAACGGCATCAAAGAGCCGATAAGGCACGGCTGGAGAGAGGTCGTCTCCGAAATCACCATCGACAGCGAACTTACGGAGGCGCTGGATGGGCTGGAGGAGTTCTCCCACATCATCGTGCTCTACTGGATGCACCAGCTTCCCCAGGGGCGTAAGCTGCTGCTAAAGGTTCACCCCATGGGCAACCGGGATTTGCCGCTTACCGGGCGTTTCGCCACCCGCTCGCCGAGCCGCCCCAATCCCGTGGGTCAGGCCACCGTCGAGCTTTTGGAACGGCGGGCTAACGTCCTTAAGGTCAAGGGGCTGGATGCCATTGACGGCACCCCCATAATCGATATCAAACCCTATATTCCGGGCTACGATTCCGCTAACGATGTCAGGGCGCCCAGATGGATGTCCGAACACTGAGGCAGTCTCTTGAGGAGGTCTACCAAAGGCTGCTGGACCGCTTCGGCCCCCAGCACTGGTGGCCCGCCGACGAGCCCTTCGAGGTCATCGTCGGCGCCATACTCACCCAGTCCGCCGCCTGGGGTAATGTGGAGAAGGCGATAGGGAATCTGCGGGGGGCGGGGGCGTTATCGCCGCGGGCGCTGCGCAAACTCCCCAAAGCTAAACTGGCCGAGCTTGTCTATCCCTGCGGCTACTACAACGCCAAGGCGCTGAAGCTCAAAGCCTTCGCCTTATGGCTGGGCAATCACTATGACGACGACCTCAATGAATTATTCACCCTCGATGCCGCCGACCTTCGTCAACAACTGCTCTCGGTGCACGGCGTCGGGCAGGAGACGGCTGATTCCATAATTCTCTACGCTGCCGAGAAGCCTATCTTTGTTATTGACGCCTACACACGGCGGATTATCAGCCGACTGGGCTTAGCCCCCGAAAAGGAGAGCTACACCGCCTACCAGGCGCTTTTTGAGGAGAACCTACCCCAAGATGCTAAACTATACAACGAATACCACGCCCTGCTCGTCTGCCTGGGCAAGAACGTCTGCCGCCGTCAGCCGCTTTGCGGAGATTGCTGCTTGGACGATATTTGTAATTTCTAGTCTATATCTTGACGGCGGGTTGAGGGTTGGTTAATATGGTGGTGGGGAAAAGCATGCCCTATTCCACAGTTAGCTACACCATTAAAGACCACGTGGCTTACCTTACCCTTAACCGTCCCGAGGCCGCTAACAAAATTAATCTCGAGTTGTCCCAGGAACTGGGGGACGCCTGCCGCCAGCTAAATCAAGATGACGATGTCTATGTCGTTGTCCTCAGCGGGGCGGGCGAGAGCTTTTGCGGGGGCAGCGAGGCGTCAGAATCGGGCGCGGTCTACAGCACTGCTAGCGCTATCGCTGACATCGAAAAACCGGTTATCGCCGCTATCAACGGCGACGCCCTGGGGCAGGGGCTGGAGTTAGCCCTTAGCGCTGATATAAGGCTGGCGGTGGACAACGCCAAACTCGGTTTTCCTGAAGTTGCTAAAGGGCTTATCCCCGCCGACGGCGGTACTCAGAGATTAGCGCGGCTGGTGGGTAGGGGCAAAGCGCTGGAGCTAATCCTCACCGCCGGGAGCATAACTGCTACCGAGGCGCTTGAAATCGGGCTGGTGGACCGGGTGGTGGGGGGCAATAAGCTCGCCGCTGAAGCCGAAGCTCTGGCTAAGAGCATAGCCAGCAAGGGGCCGATTGCGCTGAGGTTTATCAAGGAGGCGGTGAACAAAGGGCTGGACATGACGCTGGAGCAGGGGCTGCGCCTTGAGGGCGACCTCTATTTCTTGCTCCACACCACCGCCGACCGAACCGAGGGCATCAACGCCTTCCTCAAGAAAAGACTGCCCAAGTTCAAAAATAAATGAGCGATTTCGAGACCATAATCTACGAAAAGAAAAACAGCGTGGCCTACGTTACCCTCAACCGTCCCCAGGCCCTGAATGTCTATAACATCAAGATGAGGGACGAGCTTTACCAGGTGCTGGGCGCTATCAGGGACGACGGCGAAATCAGGGTGGCCCTTTTTCGGGGGGCCGGCGACAGGGCTTTTTGCGCCGGCGCCGACCTCAGCGAGTTTCTCACCGCCCCCACCCCCATCATTGCCCGCCGGGCGCGCTGGGAAAGGGACGTCTGGGGGCTTTTTCTGAGCATCAACAAGCCGATGATTGCCGCCCTGCACGGCTTTGTGCTGGGGTCGGGGGTGGAGATCGCCCTCTGCTGCGACATACGCTTAGCTGCCGAAGACGTACAGTTCGGGCTGCCCGAACCGGGGCTGGGTATAATCCCGGCGGCGGGAGGAAGCCAGACACTGCCCAGGATAATCGGCGGGGGAAAGGCATTGGAGGTACTGCTCTCGGGGCGGTGGGTCAAGGCTGAGGAGGCGCGGCGGCTGAAACTGGTGAGCAAAGTGCTGCCCAAAAAAGAATTGATGCCCGCCGCCGAGAGGTTAGCGGAAAAAATCGCCGGCTTTAATCCGCTGGCCGTGGTTTACGCCAAGCAGGCTATTACCCGGGGGCTCGATTTGAGTTTGGCGCAGGGGCTGGAGCTCGAAGCCCGGCTGGCGGGCTCGCTAGGATAGAGTAATGTCATGGTAGAAGAGAATCTGGAGGCGCTGGCTCAAAAAGCTGCGGAACTCATTACTGTCGCCAGAAAGCTGGTAGTCTTTACCGGGGCTGGCATCAGCACGGAGTCGGGGATTCCCGATTTCCGCAGTCCGGGGGGTATCTGGAGCCGTTTCGACCCCGAAGATTTCACCTACCAGAAATTCACCACCGACCCTGAAGCCCGAAGAAAGCAGTGGCGGATGCTGGGGGAGGGACACCTGACCACCAACGCTCAGCCCAACCCCGCCCACTATGCCATCGCCGAGCTGG
>CAZRIU010000096.1:2166-4294 GCA_964600245.1 uncultured Dehalococcoidales bacterium | reverse complement strand
CAGTCCTGATAAGACTGAGGTCTCTGGTTCGAGTCCAGAATGGCCCACCACCCGACTTCCCCGGGCCTCGTCCCTTACCGCCTTTACCCACCACTCCACCAGGGATGCGAGTCCAGAATGGCCCACCAAGTCTCCTGTTCTTGAGGAGCTGCCAGTTCAGTTGCCGCCTCTTTAATCGCCTGGACCTTTTCCGCCATTTCTTTTACATGGTAACCCTCTACCATTTTGTCACTCCTTATGTCTTAAGTCCTTGAACCTCTTGGCCTTAACATCATACCTCGGTAAGGTGCCATATTCGTGAAACTCCAGGTTATAGCCCAGGTTGGTCTTTAGCCTGAGCTGGTCAACCAACCGGGCACGGATGGTCTCAATATTATTCTGCTGTCCTGGGGTTAGTTCCACCTTCAAGGTAATGTTATCAAGGTCGCCTTTTTTGGTCACCAGCACCTCATACTCATCGCTCAGCTCCGGGATGCCCCTGACCACTTCCTCAATCGAGGTTGGCGCCAGCAATACCCCCTTTACCTTGATGATGTCATCAGCTCGGCCGATAACACCGCCCTTGAGCAGTCTAAACGTTCGTCCGCACTCACATTTATCGGGACCCCACTCGATTATATCTTTGGAATCAAATCTGATGCAGGGCTGGGCCATACGGTCAAGGGCAGTTACCACCATTTTGCCCCTCCTCCCCGGTTCAGTAATGCTCTCGCCACTATCA
Organism: uncultured Dehalococcoidales bacterium; assembly: GCA_964600245.1. Taxonomy (GTDB): domain Bacteria; phylum Chloroflexota; class Dehalococcoidia; order Dehalococcoidales; family BS750m-G39; genus E44-bin88. Next base: position 3,573 of record CAZRIU010000096.1, on the reverse strand, counting down.
ATATCCTCTATCTCTACCAGGAACAGAGCCTCATTAATATGCAGACCGGACTGATAGCTGCACTCATAGCTCCAGGCACCTATCTCGGTAGCGCCAACATGGTCATAGACCCTGGCTCCCCATGCCTCCTCCATCCTTTTCTTGGTTGCCGGTACGCTGCCTCCGGCCTCACCAGCCACGGTTATCTTTCTTATCTTTAAGTCCTTGGCCGGATCAATACCCAGCTTCCTTCTGGCGGTATCGGCCATGCCCAATACGTAGGTCGGTGTTGCCGCCATGGCGGTGGCTCTTAGCTCCTGCATCTTCAGTATTCTCGCCTCAGTATTGAGCACACCGCCCGGGACTACCTCACAGCCTAGCTTCTCCGCCCCATAGTGGGCGCCCCAGAAGGCGACGAAGACGTTGTAACCGAAGGGTAAAAAGAGCCGGTCATAGTCCCGGTAGCCCTGAGCGTACAACAGACAAGCCCAGGCTTCAGCCCACCAATCCCAGTCCTGCCAGCTATCGGCCTGATATACCGGCTGCCCGGTTGTGCCGCTGGTCTGATGATATATAGTAACCCTCTCCAGAGGCACACACAACATATCTCCGTAGGGGTATGGGTCTTTCCCCTGAATAGCCCTCATCATCGATTTCTCTACTTTGGGCACCCTCCTTATATCCTCAAATGTCCTGATGTCGCCGGGCTCTATACCGGCATCAGTATATAGTCTGTGATAAAACTTAGAATGCTCATAGGCCCACTTAAAGATGTTCTGAAACTTCTTCAGCTGTAGCTTCTTAAGCTTCTCGGGGGGTAGGGTTTCAAGTATGGGGTTCCAGTATTGCTCTATATCTTTCATACGGAACCATAACCAATAAATGTTTGGAACTAACCTGGCTGGTCAACCTGGCATCAACATATTAGCATTAATGGTTATCGCTATCAATCCTGCCTTTTGAAGGCAGCCTAGAGCGGCAAAGTATTGACAAGGGCGAGAAGCAGTGCTAGAGTAAGTCCACTGCAAGTTGGTAAGATTAATTTAACACCGATATCATCTAGTGCCTTCGTACTTTTCATTTAATTATCCGTATACTGGGCAGAGTAGCAGGGATTAATTAGTGATAAAGAAAAGCAAGGACATGGTGTCTGGTGGAGGGGTTCAGAAGACCCAAGCGTTGGTGTTCTTTTGAGCCCTTCTGTTTTTATGCAGAAAGTTAGAATTTAGAGGCTAGAAAGCACAAAGGAGGTGGATAGATGGGGTAAAACTTAATATATCGTAGATCAACGCTTGATCAACTAAGGAGGAAATAGAATGAAAAAGAAAATATTTTTTCTCTTCGTAGCACTCACCCTGTTGGCATTTCCCTTTTTGACGGCCTGCGAAGCAGACGAGAATGGGGTTGTTAATGGGGATGCTAATGGGG
>CAZRIU010000096.1:0-2066 GCA_964600245.1 uncultured Dehalococcoidales bacterium | reverse complement strand
TATCCGATAGAGCTAAAATTCGCTAATTACATTCCTGCCCCGGCAAGTCATTCTGTACTTTTAGAAGAATTTTGTATTGAACTAGAGGAGCGCACCGATGGTCTGGTGCAGGTTGATTACTTTGCTGGCGGCTCCTTGCTTACCGCTGAGGCGATGTTTGACGGGGTAATCTCTGGAATTGCCGATATAGGCTTCTCCCATGTTTACTACACCCCGGGACGCATGGCTGTTACCGAGGCTGTCGGTTTGCCTATTGGCTATGCCAGTGCCTGGGTAAGTGGTCATGTTTGCAATGATTTCGTTGAAGAATTCAAGCCCGCGGAATGGGATGATGTGGTAGTGCTCTGGATGAGTACCTCCACCCCCAGTGCCATATCTACGGCTGATACGCCAATACACACGCTGGAGGATTTGGAGGGGCTGATCATAAGAGCCCCAAGCCTTTCCGGCGAGGTTATTACCGCACTGGGTGGAACCCCGGCGCCAACACCGATGATGGAAGTTTACGATGCCATCTCTAAGGGTGAGATTGACGGCGAGCAATCAAACTTTGAAACGCTCAAAAACTTCAATTTTGCTGACGTTGTCAGTTATGTGACATCGATCTGGCAAATCAACTTCCCCTACCCCTTCTATGTGGTGATGAACAAGGACAGCTATAATAATTTACCGGATGACATCAAAGCCATTTTTGACACCTTGGTTGGGGAGTACAGGGAGCGATTTGTTTTGATGTGGAATTCCATAGATTTCGTTGGCAGAGCGCATGGTGAGTCGCTGGGTGTAACGTTTTTTGACCTGACCGAAACTGAAGCGGCAAGGTGGATAGCAGCTGTCGAACCGGTAATAGATGACTATATAGCCAAAATGGTGGACGCCGGTTATTCCCAGGCAGAGGTCGAAGGCTGGATTGAATTCCTGCGGGAGCGAAGTGCCTACTGGATGCAGAAACAGATCGATTGGCACATCATATCAGCCGCCGGGCCTCCAGAAGTGAAGTGACAGATTAGACTTTGATAAGACGACAGGCTGACTCCCTTAGGGGAAGCGTTCTAATGGTTGGGTGCGGGGGCTTTAAGCCCCCGCACCGGCAAAGACTGACGAGCGGAGCTCAGTGTTAGACAAATTCGAAAAGTTTAATAGTCGGTTAAGCGGCTGGTTTGAGTGGGCCGCGATTGCTGGGCTGGTGCTGATGATGCTTGTCACCATCATCGATGTCATCGGGACTAAGCTTTTTGGTTCGCCTTTCCTCGGTGCTATTGATTGGGTTAGGGTTTTCCAGAGTGTGGCCATCGCTTTTGCCTGTGCCGCTACCTTAATTATTGGTCGGCATGTCAAGGTAGAGTTTTTAGTTACCAGACTGCCCAAGCGCACCCAGGCAGTTATCGAGAGCATTGTTCTGCTTCTCGGATTAGGACTCTTCGTTCTGATTGTTTGGCGACTTACTGTGCTTGGTTATTCCATGCAAGCCGGGGGGGAAGTGAGCGCCACGGCTCACATACCCCGCTCTATTTTCGCCTACGGGATTGCCTTCGCCAGCATACCGGTATGTATGGTGTTCTTGCAGAGGTTTTTTAGCTCACTAATCAAGGTGGTCAAGAGATGAGCCCGGAGGTTGCCGGCATTGTTGGTATTGTCGTTCTTGTCCTCATGTTTCTTCTCAGAATGCCGGTCGCCTTCGCTATGGCTTTAGTCGGGATGGCTGGTTTTGCTTACTTATCTACCACGGAAGCAGCCCTTAGTATTCTAGCCCGAGATATCTTCGAGTATTTTACCTCTTACCCATTGAGTGTTATCCCGATGTTTATCCTCATGGGTTCTTTCGCCTTCGCTGCGGGAATCAGCCGGAGGCTTTATGACACAGCCTATAGCTGGGTAGGGCAGTTCCGCGGTGGGCTGACCATGGCCACCGTTCTTGGCTGCGCCGGATTTGGGGCCATATGCGGTTCGTCGACGGCTACGGCGGCGACAATGGGCAAGATAGCCCTTCCCGAGATGAAGAGGTATAAATACGATGACACGCTGGCCACCGGCACCGTTGCTGCCGCCGGCACGCTGGGCATTCT
>CAZRIU010000095.1:0-4314 GCA_964600245.1 uncultured Dehalococcoidales bacterium | reverse complement strand
CAGGTCTACGTGCTGGAGAAGAACGAGGGCTTCGGGCTGGAAACGAGCAGCCGGCACAGCGGGGTGATTCACGCCGGCATTTATTATCCAAAAGGCTCACTCAAGGCGAAACTCTGCGTCGAGGGCAACCGAAGGCTCTACGAGCTCTGTGAGCGCTATGACATCGGCCATAAAAGATTGGGCAAGCTGCTCGTGGCTACCAACGATGAGGAGGGTGAGAGGTTAGAGGTGTTGCTGGAGAGGGGGAGGGGAAACGGCGCCGAAGGCTTAGAGCTAATATCAAGGCGGGAGCTTAGGAAACTGGAGCCTAACTTGATGGGTGTGGCGGCGATGCTATCGCCCTCGACGGGGATTATCGACTCGCACGCTCTGATGCAATACTTTATCGCCAAAGCGGGGGAGGGAGGCGTCCAGATTGCCTACCGGACTGAAGTAGTTGGCGTAGAGAAGGCAGCTGAAGGCTACAAAGTCGAGGTGGAGGATAGCGGGGGAAGGTCTTCGTTTATCACCAGAGTGCTGGTCAACTCCGCCGGGCTTCACAGCGATAAGATAGCCGGGCTGGTGGGGATAGATATAGACGAGGCGGGCTACCGGGTGCACTACTGTAAAGGCGACTATTTCAGCCTCAAGCGCCGCCAGAGCACGCGGGTCAACCGGCTCATCTATCCGGTGCCGCCGTCAGATATCGCCAGCATCGGGATACATATCACCTTCGATTTGGAGGGTCGCGTGCGCCTGGGTCCGGATGTCGAGTATGTAGATAGCCTGGATTATACTATTGACCGTCGTCAACAGAAGCTATTTTATTATTCGGTAAGAAAGTTACTACCCGCTATAGAATATGACGACCTTGAGCCGGAGATGGCCGGCATCAGGCCCAAGCTGCAGGAGCCGGGTGGGGAAATCAGGGACTTCGTTATCAGGGACGAGGCGGACAAAGGGTTGCCGGGATTCGTCAACCTCATCGGCATCGAGTCGCCGGGGTTAACCGCGGCACCGGCTATCGCCGAATATGTGGGTGGCTTAATCAAAGGATATCTGTAAGAAAACCCCGCCTTGACGCCTTAGCCTGTCTCCCCTTAGAATGAGACGTCATATTCAGGAGGAAAAGATGAAAGCCTTAAGGTGGTACGGCCGAAAAGACGTTCGGTATGAAGATATGCCTGAACCGTCTCCAGGGCCAGGGCAGTTGAAGGTGAAAGTTAGCCTGGCTGGTATCTGCGGTACAGATTTGAAGGAATATAGTGATGGTCCCGGCATGATCGCTGTCGACAAAGTGCCACTGGTTTTAGGGCACGAGTTCGCCGGCAGGGTCGTGGATGTGGGGAGGGGAGTGACCAACTTTAAGGTTGGAGAGCGGGTAACCGGAGTAGGTTACTGGTTCTGTGGCGAGTGTTATTACTGTAAAAGAGCCATGTACAATCTTTGTCTGAATGGGGGGTTCACTGGTCTGACCGTGGATGGCTGTATGGCGGAATATGTGGTCGTTCCCAGCTACGCGGTTTATAAACTTCCGGATTCAGTGTCTGACGAGGCTGGGGCTCTGGTAGAGCCTCTGGCTGTTGCCCTTCATGCCGTTAGCCAGGGTAATGTCCGTCCCGGGTATACCGTGGTTATCGTGGGCGATGGTGCTATTGGCCTTTGCGCTCTGCTGGCGGCTAAGGTAGCTGGAGCATCCGAAGTTTACCTTGTGGCTAAGCATAGGGGCAGAGGAGAGATAGCCTTGGCTATGGGAGCTAACGCTGTCGTCTATCTCGGTGATGGCAATCCCGTCCCGCTGATCGCGAATCTGACTGGCGGCTTAGGTGCGGATGTCTCAATCGAATGTGTCGGACGACCGGATACTCCTCAGATGTGCCTGGACTTAACTCGAAGCGGTGGCACCACCGTGATTACCGGAGTCTTTGAAAAACCCAGCCTGGTTCAATTTCAGGGCGTGATGTTTAGGCAGAAAACCATCGTGGGCAGTCCCATTTATGTCGATGAGGGCAAGACGGCCGTTGAACTGCTGGCGGATAAAAAGCTCGACCCCTCCAGGCTGATTACCGCCAAAGTACCACTTAAAGATGGTGTCGAAATGGGGTTTGAGAGTTTGGTTCACAATAAAGAAGATAACGTCAAAATACTGCTTCAGATTGACGCTTGATATTAGTCCCAGTTAGAATGGAATCATGTTTGAAGTTCTTACCGACAAACTGACTGCCATATTTGGCAAGCTGAGCAGTCGGGGCAAGCTCAACGAGAAGGATATCGACGAAGCCCTGCGCCAGGTGCGCTTAGCCCTTTTGGAAGCGGACGTCAATTTCAAGGTGGTCAAGGACTTTATCGACCGGGTGAGGGAGCGCTCGCTGGGCGCTGACGTACTGGAGAGCCTGACCCCCGCCCAGCAGGTCATCAAAATCGTCAACGAGGAGCTGACCAAGACACTGGGGGAGGGGGAAAGCCGTCTGGAGGCTTCTTCCCGACCGCCTACCGTGGTCATGCTGGCGGGGCTTCAGGGTTCGGGCAAGACCACCACCGCCGCCAAGCTGGCTCTGCACCTGAAACACGCTGGCCAGAGTCCGTTGCTGGTTGCCGCCGATAACCGTCGGCCGGCGGGTATCGAGCAGCTGGCTACGCTGGGCGAGCAGTTCGAAATCCCCGTCTATAAAGAGAAGCCAAGCGTTAAAAGCAAGGATATCTGCGCCCACAGCCTGAAGAAGGCCAAGGAGCTGGGGGTTAGCTGGGTCATCGTCGATACGGCGGGGCGGATGCACATCGACGAGCCGATGATGAAGGAGCTGGAGCAGGTCAAGAAGGAATTGAAGCCCGACGAGGCGCTGCTGGTGGTGGACGCCATGACCGGGCAGGACGCGGTGCAGATTGCCGAGCAGTTTCACTCACGATTGGGGCTGACCGGGCTCATCCTGACCAAGATGGACGGAGACGCGCGGGGCGGGGCGGCGCTTTCTATACGCTGGGTGAGCGGGGTGCCTATCAAGTTTATCGGAGTGGGCGAAAAGCCCGACGCCTTCGAGCAATTTTACCCCGACCGGCTGGCATCACGCATACTGGGCATGGGTGACGTGCTGACCTTCATCGAGAAGGCGGAGCAGAGCTTTGACCAGAAGCAGCTTAAGGAGATGGAGAAGAAGGTCAAGACCGCCAGCATGAACCTGGAGGACTTTCTCTCCCAGCTCGCCGAGATACGGAAGATGGGGCCGGTGTCCAACCTGCTGGAGATGCTGCCCGGGGCTTCGAAGCTGGCCCGGCAGTTGCCCGCAGGCATGGAGGAGGAGCAGCTCAAGAAAATCGAGGCGATGATATTTTCCATGACGCCCGAGGAGAGGCGCAACCCCAACCTCATCGACGGCAGCCGCAGGCGGCGCATCGCCAAGGGGAGCGGGTGCCGGACACAGGATGTGAATCAACTGCTTAACCAGTTTAGGCAGATGCAGAAGCTGATGAAGATGGGTATCGGCGGCAAGCTGAAGATGTCCAAGAATATGATGAAGATGTTTGGCCAGGGAGCTTGACCTTAGTTAGTCACTTTGTTGAGGATTTTCCCTCCCGATTTCCCCACTCTGTTAGCGAACGTGATTTCGTCCCACCCAATGCCCTCCCTACAAGGGTTAGACCCTTATATATCTCTTATTCGGGATACGCCACGCATCCCCACTTTTGGGGGTGTTTAAGAGGGGCGTAGCCCCTCTTTACCTTAAAAGGGTGGTGGGTGGGAAAAGATATAAAACGGGGGTGGGGACTACTCCAGATAGTCTTTGAGGCGGCGGCTGCGGCTGGGGTGGCGGAGCTTGCGCAGGGCTTTGGCTTCGATCTGGCGGATTCTTTCCCGCGTAACGTTGAACTCCTTACCAACCTCTTCTAGGGTGCGGCTGCGCCCGTCTTCAAGCCCAAAACGTAGCTGGAGCACCCTCTGCTCGCGGGGGCTGAGGCTGGAGAGCACCGAGTCTATCTGCTCCTTGAGCAGCTGCTTGGAGGCGGCGTCGGCGGGGGGCAGGGCGTTGCGGTCCTCGATAAAGTCGCCCAGGTGGCTGTCTTCTTCCTCGCCCATGGGCGATTCCAGAGATATGGGCAGCTGGGAGACCTTGACGATCTCGCCCACCTTTTCCGCCGAGATTTCCATTTCCTTGCCGATTTCCTTGGCCGTAGGCTCGCGGCCGTGTTCCTGAGCCAGGCGGCGGCTCACCCGCAGCAGCTTGTTGATGGTCTCTACCATATGCACCGGTATGCGGATGGTGCGCGCCTGGTCGGCGATGGCGCGGGTAATCGCCTGGCGGATCCACCAGGTGGCGTAGGTGCTGAATTTATAGCCTC
>CAZRIU010000094.1:0-4339 GCA_964600245.1 uncultured Dehalococcoidales bacterium | reverse complement strand
GAAGAGATAAAGTTCATTTCCCATCTGGATATAATGCGCCTCTGGCAAAGAGCCCTCCACCGCGCCCAAATCCCGCTGGCCTACACCGAGGGATTTAGCCCCCACCCCCGCATATCGCTGGCGGCGCCGCTGGCGGTGGGAGTCACCAGCCAGGCAGAGCTGATGGATGTCTTCTGCAGTAAGTGGGTCTCCCCCCATTTCTTCACTAACGCCGTGAGCCAGCAACTGCCGGCGGGGATTGAAATAGTTCAGGTCTTTTCGGTAGCCCCGACCATGCCCTCGCTGCAATCGCAGGTCGGCTACGCCGAATATGAGGTCGAGCTGGAAACGGAGAAGGATGAAGCGGGGGTAAAAGCGGCGCTAACATCGCTGCTGGCGGCGGAGCAGTTACCCTGGCACCACGAAAGGGATACCGGCACCAGAAACTACGACCTGAGAGCTTTAATCGAAGACCTCTGGCTTATCGAATGGCGAGAGGGTCACTCCCGAGTAGGCATGAGGCTGCGCTGCGACAGCGGCGGCTCGGGCCGACCGGAGCAGGTAGCCGCCGCCCTGGGCTTTCACCCCACCTCCATCCGCCGCAGCAAACTGCTGCTGAAAACAGCTTAAGGGATAGAGCATGAAAGGGGAAAACCAGCCATCGTTGGAAGAGCGGGTGCTGGGCTTTATCCAGGAGCATCGGCTGGTATCAGAGGGCGAGAAGCTGGTGGTGGCGGTGTCGGGTGGGGCGGACTCGGTTTGCCTGATTCACATTCTTACCAGCCTCCGGGAAGAGCTCAAACTAGAGCTGCACATAGCCCACCTCAACCACCAGCTGCGGGACGCTGATTCCGACGCCGATGCCGAATATGTCGCCGAGCTGGCCCGAAAGCTCGGTATTCCGAATACCGTTGAGAAACGGGACGTTAAGGGCTACCAGAAAGAAGAGCGCCTGTCGCTGGAAGAAGCCGCCCGCGAGGTGAGATACCGCTTCCTGGCTGAAACAGCCAAGTCCATCGGTGCCGGACGGGTGGCGGCGGGGCACACCAAGGACGACCACATTGAGACCATATTGATGCACCTCATCCGGGGAAGCGGCACCAGGGGGCTGCGGGGGCTGCAACCAGCTACCTTATGGCAGTCGGGAGTCGAAAGCCTTGTTATCATAAGACCCCTGCTGGAGATAAGCCATCAGGAGACGGAAGGCTACTGCCGCCAGCATAAGATTACGCCCCGCCTGGATGCCTCTAACCTTTCCCTGTCACCGCTGAGAAACCGTGTCAGGCAGCAGCTCCTACCCTTGCTGGAGAGCTACAACCCCGCCATCGCCGAAGCCCTGCTCCGCACCGGGCGCATCGCCGATGACGACATCACCTTCCTCGACGAACAGGTCGCCCGATTATGGGATAAGGTTGTCCGACAGGAGGGAAAAGCCATTATTCTAGAAAAGGCAGCCTTTGAGCAGTTGCCTACTCCATTGAAGCGCTACCTGCTCCGCGCCGCAGTGGAAAGGCTGCTGGGCAGCGCCAAAGACATCGAGATGCGCCATATTGAAGAAATGATTTCCCTAGCGACTAAGGCGGCGGGGAAAAGGCTCAGCCTGCCCGGGGGCTTGACCTTCGCCATAGAATACAACCGATACCTGTTGACCCCGGACTTAGCCGCCCTCTCCCCCCTCCCCCCGCTAAAGGGCGAGTTTCCGCTGAACATTCCCGGCGAAACATTGCTACCCGGCTGGAGGGTAGAGGCATCTATCGTAGAACGGGAAGATATGACCGAGAAAGATGACTTTACCGCCTACCTTGACCTGAGCAAAAGCGGCGACAGGCTAACGGTAAGAACGCGCAAGCGGGGAGACAGGTTTCAACCGCTGGGACTAGACCAGCCCAAGAAGCTGGGCGAGTTTATGATAGATGCCAAAATCCCCAACGCCTGGCGCGGGCGGGTTCCCCTCGTCTGTTCAGGGAAACAAATCCTCTGGGTGGTCGGCTGGCGCCTTGACGAGCGGGCGAAGGTCAGCCGGGATACTAAGCAGGTTCTGCGTCTCAAGTTTGAGGCGGGCTGACCTCACCTGGAGTTGGCCCCGCCGATTTTCGCCACCGCAGCCAGAGGGCAGCCGCGGCCACCAGCGCTGCCCATACGGCGACAAGTATTTCCAGTTGAATCACCGTGACATGCCCCAGCTGTAGAAGAATCACGCTGTAGTTCAAGAAAGCATGGGCAAAAGCAGCGATGAGATAGAACTGCCATCCCCACCCCTTAGCCAGTCCGTAGCCAGCTAAGGCACTGGCGGCGATGTGAAAGCCGACGGCAAATAACCTCTCCCAGAATGGAGCCAGTGCCACCACCCCATTAATCTGAACTGCCGACCAGGTCCAGCCAGCGGCAAAGACGCTATTGTGCGCCCACACCGCCTCAAAGACGCCAAAACCTAAGCCGGCTACAGCCCCGATTATCAGCCCCGTCTTGGGGTCAATGCGCCTGCCCTTGCGCCACCAGTAGACCACCACCGGCACCAGCTTTGACCCTTCCTGAACCAGCCCGCTGAGGAGTATAGTCGGTATCCCCGCCAATAGCAGCCAGTCAAAGAGAACATCCTGACTCCAGAAATGGTTTAGTGCCTGACTGGTCCACCACTGCAGAGGAATTTGAACAAAGGTAACCGCCAGCAGGGTCAAAATGGCGCTGCCGGCCAGAATCGCCCAGGCCCACGGTTTCCTGAGTATTGGCGTCCAGTAAGCGGCAAACCAGGCGGCGCCGAAGGCAAAGGCCAGACCAATAGCGATAAGCGCATGGTACCAGGAGAGACCGGGGTAAACAAACCAGGATTGAAAGAAGTCCAGCATGTATTCCAGCATAACTTGCTCCTTGCTTTACATTATGCGCTTGAGCCTGGGGTTAGGGGTAATGCCGGGGATCCGGCCCCGCTTGGCTATGGGCTTGCCTTCTATCTCGTGGAGGTCGGCGGTAAAGTCGATGGGCTTGGCCCCGCTGATATAGCTACCGACGCCGAAGGCATCAACCGGTGCCCCCGCCTCAACGAACTGCCTGATGCGCTCCAGGTTGATGCCGCCACTGACGAAAATCTTGACCTTCTTGAAGCCGGCCATGTCCAGCCTGGCCCTGACCTCCTTGACCAGATCGGGGGTAACCCGCCCCCGCTCGGGTGGGGTATCGAGGCGCACGCTGGCTAGCTTCTCGCCCATAGCCTGAGCCACCCGCACCGACTCTTCGACTTCGTCTTTAAAGGTATCAACCAGGGCGACGCGGGGGACTGCCTTGGGCATATGTTTATCGAAGGCCTTGGTGGCTTCGACCGTATCCCCGATAACCAAGATGAGAGCGTGGGGTATCGTCCCCGAAGGCTCGACGCCAGCCAGCTTGGCCCCAGAGATACTGGAGCAGCCGACGCAACCACCGACAATGGCGGCGTAGTCCATTATTCCCGCAACCGTAGGATAGACATGGCGGGCGCCGAAGCTGATTACGGGTATCCCTCCCGCGGCTTCGACACACTCGCGGGCGGCTGTCGCCCAGCCGCTACAGTGGGCCAGTATGCCATCAATCGCCGTCTCGTAAAGCCCGTAGCTCTGGTAAGGAGCAGTGATGCGCAGCACCACCTCATGCTCCTTCATGGTATCACCCTCAGCCAGCGCCCACACCTGGCTCTTTTTCTTGGGCAGAACCCGGCTCAAGAGCGCCTTGACCTCATCCATGCCGCAGAGTAATCCCGCCCGGCTGGCGAAAAACTCCATGGTCGCCACCGGGTCAATCCCCTCCTTACGCAGTATCTCCACGGTTCGGGCAAAGTAGATATCAGCCGTCTCCCCGGAGAGGACATCTTCCTTGGGCTCGAATTTAGCCGGCTTGGCCCGGCTGGTCACCAGGTTGGTCAACTTAGCCCCCAGTGTCTTTTCTATATAATCCAGGGCGAAGTGGTGCGACTTTTCATCGAAGGAGGCAACGCAGTCAACCGGCACCTCCACCTCATAGCCGCGGATTCTGACATCGGCCACTGCGTACAAAACGCAGATGTGAGTGCATACCCCGCAGACAATCACCTTCTTCGGCTTCAGCTTTTTCAGCTTCTCCTCAAGCGGGGTGCCGAAGAATGAGCTGTAGGTCTTCTTGGGAATTACCTCTCCCTTGTATTTGGCCAACTCGGGGATGACCTCGGCCTCGGCCGTGCCCTCAATGGCGTGGGGGGGGAACATATTAAACTCAGGGTCATCGGGGGCGTGATGGTCACAGAGGAAGAAAACCGTGGAGCCCTTATCAATTTCCTGCTCCAGCAGGCGTTGAACATTGGGGATGATGCGACGGGCGTCCTCCCCGCAATAGAGGGGATAACCCTCTTCCA
>CAZRIU010000093.1:0-4542 GCA_964600245.1 uncultured Dehalococcoidales bacterium | reverse complement strand
GGGTGAAGCCAGCGCCGGCAGCGCCTTTCCCTTAGAACCCTCGGGGGCCAGCACGTTAATGAACTCGACTCCGGGATAGGCCGGTGACCTGGCCACCGAAAAGCGCAGGCTGCGGTCAAAGCGGTTGCGGAAGCTCCTGGCCTTAGCCACCTCCTCATCGTCGCGCGTTATCAGCCCCCCCTTAATAAACTTCTCCTCACCCCCCAGCTCGCTAAAATCAACCACCATCGGCTCCAGCTTAAAGTAACTTCGATGAATCTCGGTCGCCCAGTTCTCCCGCTCGACGAAGTAGTCCTTCACCGAATAAAGCTCCAGGTAGATGTCATTCTTCCGGACGAACTTGACCACCTCCTTCACCACCCCCCTCCCCAGCGGCTCGACATAGACCTCCTTGTCGGGGCCAGAGACCAGGGCGCCGTCAAAGAAGATGTGATAGCCGTCCAGAGAAAGCTCGTCTACGATCCAGTGGCAACCTTGGGCCGCCCGCCCGGTGGAGAGGCAGACCTTTATCCCCGCCCGTTTGGCTGCAGTCAGTGCCTCCTTATCATCCTTCGAGATGTCCCCCTTGCTGCCCAGCAAGGTGCCGTCAATATCTACTACCAGCAGCCTGTAGTTCATCAAGTCCCCTTTCTAGATAATCACCAAGTGTCATGGCGTTTTTTACCGCAAACGCCTCAGTATCATTATTAAAATAAATATAGACTTCCTTCACTTCTGGCGCCAGACCGACTAGTCTCCTTGCCCACTCTGCCAATTCCTCACCAGAGTAACAGCTGGAATAGAGCCCGGTGCTGCCATGAAACCTGATGTAGGCAAAATCAGCCGTGGCTACCAGAGGGCAACTAAAATCAGGCATATCAAAGACACAAAGCCCGGCATTATACCGGCGTAGAATTTCAAACACCCCGTCATCAAGCCAGGACTCATGGCGGAACTCAAACACATGCTTGAGTTCTGGGGGCAAAATAGACAGGAAAGACTCCAGCCGGCCGTCATCGCGGTGCATACTGGGTGGAAGCTGGTACAACAGAGGGCCTAGTTTCTGATTCAAGATTTTAGCCCTGTCCAGAAAGGTATCTACCGGCTCCTGGCTATCTTTAAGTCGCTTAATGTGAGTGATAAAACGGCTTACCTTTACGGCGAAGGCAAAATTGGCTGGTGATGAGTGGCACCAGTTGGCAAAGGCTTCCTCAGAAGGCAGGCGATAAAAGGTATTATTGAGCTCAACGGTGGTGAAATGGCGGGTATAAAACTCAAGCCACTTCGCCTTGGGCAACCTGTCGGGATAGAACAGGTGCCGCCAGTGGTCATAATGCCAGCCCGATGTGCCAATATAGTACTGCAATCTGCCGAACCTCTTTCCGACACTCATTCTAGCATCAGAAGGGGTGGATTTCCAAATCAACAACCCCACCTTGAACACCCCTCACAAATAGACTATAATCCCAAAACATGCACGCTATCGGCATTGATATAATTGAAATCGCCCGCATAAAAGCGGCCATAGCCCGCCAGGGAGAAGCCTTCCTCAAGCGGATTTATACCGACTCCGAGCTAAAGCTCTACCGCAAGAAGCTCCCCTCGCTGGCGGTGCGCTTTGCCGCCAAGGAAGCGGTCATAAAGGCGCTGGGCAAAACGACGGCGGGCGCTAAGCTCAAAGACATCGAAATACTGGCCGACGACAGAGACAAACCACTGGTCAACCTCTACGGCGAGGCGCAAAACCAGGCTAAAGCGCTGGGGCTGGGCCAAATCGCCGTCAGCCTCTCTCACTCCAAGGAATACGCCATCGCCATCGCCATTGGCGAGACAAAATAACCCCTTTGACCACCAACAGGCGAGGTGTTAGAATCTACTAAAGAGGTAGCTATGTCAGGTCATTCCAAATGGGCACAGATTAAGCGGAAAAAAGGGGTAGCTGACGACCGCCGCGGTCAGCTCTTCACCAAGCTGGCTAGAGAGATTATCGTGGCGGTGCGGGAGGGAGGCTCCAACCCCGAGGCGAACTTTCGGCTCAGGTTAGCGGTGCAAAAAGCCCGCGATAACAACATGCCCCTGGACAACATAGAGCGTGCCATCAAGCGGGGTAGCGGCCGTGCCGAAGGCGCTGCCCTCGCCGAGATGGTCCTCGAAGGCTACGGCCCCAACGGCGTGGCTATTCTGGTGCAGGCGCTCAGCGACAACCGCAACCGCACCCTACAGGATGTCAGGAACATCTTTACCCGCCACGGCGGCAATCTGGGTGAAAGCGGCTGTGTCGCCTGGCTCTTCGACTCCCGCGGGTTAATCACCGTGCCCACCAACGCCCAGGACGCCGAAGAGCTGGCGCTGCAGGCCATCGACACCGGCGCCGATGACGTCAAGATAGAGAATAAATACCTGGAGGTCTACACCAAGCCCACCGAGCTGGAAAAGGTCAGGGAAGCGCTGGAGCAAAAGAAGATGGCCGTCAACTCGGCTGAGGTCTGCATGGTGCCCAAGAGCATCGTCGAATTAGAAGAAAAAGCCGCCCTGCAGACCCTCAAGCTGCTGGACAGGCTGGAGGAGCTGGACGAGGTGCAGAGCGTCGCCTGCAACGCCGACTTCTCCGATGCCATACTGGAGAAATACCAATCGTGAGCCAGCCCCGATGATAATACTAGGCATTGACCCAGGCACAATAACCACGGGCTACGGGGTCATTAAGGCCGAAGAAGATGAGGCAACCTTTATTGACTGCGGCGCCCTGACCGCCTCCGAGCGCTCCCCCATCGGGGAGCGTTTGAGCTTTATATACCGGGGGCTTTCGGAAATAATTGCCCGCTTTAAGCCCGACGTCATCGCCATCGAGAGCCCCTTTGTGGCCAAGAGCGTCAAGACGGCGCTGGCGATAGGTAAGGCGCAGGCAATCGCCATCCTGGCTGCCGCCGAAGGGAAAATACCCACCCACGAATACAGCCCCGCCGAGGTCAAAAAGCGGGTTACCGACTACGGCGTCAGCACCAAGGAGCAGGTTCAACAGATGGTCAAGCTCCAGCTCGGCTTAGCTCAAGCCCCTCACCCCACCGATGCCGCCGACGCCCTGGCCATCGCCCTCTGCCACCTGCGCCGGATGCACTTAGACAGCCTGCTGGAAGCGAGGAGAAAAAGTGATAGCCTCTCTCAAGGGTAAGCTACAGGCGATAGGCGCCGACTGGGCCATTGTTGATGTCAACGGCGTCGGCTTTAAGGTCTACATGCCCACCTCCACCCTCTCCACTCTGGGCGCTAGAGGCGAGGAGGTTGAGTTGCATACCCACCTCTATCTCCGGGAGGACAACGCCACCCTCTACGGCTTCGCCGCCCCCGAAGAACTGGGGCTCTTTCAGACCCTGATTAGCGTATCAAGGCTGGGCCCCAAGCTGGCGCTGGCCATGCTCTCGGCGATGAGCGTCGAAAAGCTGGCCATGACCATTGCCACCGGCAATGCCAATCTATTGGCTGAAATACCCGGCGTCGGCAAAAAGACGGCGCAACGCATCATCCTGGAGCTTAAAGAAAAGATAGGCGCTGGCTGGGTAACCCCACCCCCCGAGTTTGCCGAGGAAAACGCCGACGTCCTGGCCGCCCTCACCACCCTCGGATACTCGGTGCGGGAAGCCACCCGCGCCCTGGCCACCATTCCCCCCGACCCCGAGCTGACCTTAGAGGAAAAGATAAAGCTGGCGCTCGGCTTTTTCGCCACCAAGTAGAGCCGTTAGATTATGATAACGTGAATAGTGGGAGGTGTTGGATATGGATATTGAGTACGGCGCTAAGGTCAAGGATAAGAACGGCAAGGTGCTGGGCAAGGTCAACAATATATTTAGGGACTCCTGGACGGGCGAAATCAGCAAGTTTCAGGTCACCGCCGACCCCACCGAGGCGGGCTTTTTCATCCCCCCCGACAAGATAGATAAGGCCACCCCCAAGGAGATAAAGCTGAAGGTCGCCTTAGAGGATCTCCAAAAGGAGACATGATGGAATATGCCCTTCTGGCCGTAATCTTCCTCCTCGTTCTGGTGATAATATTCCTAATCTTCCGCATGAGGAAAGCGCCCGCCACCGACATTGACAAGCTGGCCGAAAAGCTCCGCTTCGCTCTGGCTTCGGCGGACTCGGTGCGGGAGATTCAGAGAATCTTAGAAGGCCTGCCCCGCGATGTCCTTAAATCTATAACCTCCAGCGAGGCGGTCAGGGCGGGAAAGCTCAACGAGCTTTTGGCTACTCTGGAGCTGACGCACTACGACAGGCTCTTTTACCTCGGCGGCAACCCGGTTGACTTTGTCGGCATCAAGTACGGCCAGGGCATTGACTTCATCGAGGTCAAGACGGAAAAGGCGGCCCTTTCCCCCGACGAGAAGGAGCTCAAAGACCTTATTGAGTGCAAGATGGTCAACTATGTGCCCCTCTCGGTGAAGCGCATCGGCATTGCTGAGGAGGTTGAGACTGGGGAGGGGGATAAATAATTTTGGGGTAAGTGATGGATCTTGATATCCAAGATATAATAATACCTCTCGTAGCCTTTCTCGTACCAGCCATAGG
>CAZRIU010000092.1:0-4584 GCA_964600245.1 uncultured Dehalococcoidales bacterium | reverse complement strand
ACGCCCACGTCGATGACCACCACGCCATCTTTGACCATGTCGGCGGTGACATATTTGGGCCTGCCGGCAGCCACAATCAATATGTCAGCACGCTTGGTATGAAAGGGGATATCCTTGGTCCTGGTGTGGCAGATGGTGACGGTGGCGTTAGCCCCCGGCGCTTTCTGGAGCAGGATGTTAGCGATAGGCTTACCCACGATGTTGCTCCTACCCACGACAACCACCTCGGCGCCCTCAATCTGGGTGCCAGAGTGGATGAGCAGCTGCTGAATGCCCGCCGGCGTGCAGGGCATATAGTCAGGCTCGCCTATCATCAGCTTGCCCACATTGACCGGGTGGAAGCCGTCGACGTCTTTCTTGGGGTCGATGGTGTAGAGGACTTCCTCCTCATTGAGGTGCTTGGGCAAAGGCAGCTGGACCAGGATGCCGTTAATCTTGGGGTCTTTGTTCAGCTTGTCGATAAGGGCGATAAGCTCCTTCTGGGTGGTCTTCTCAGGCAGGTCGTACCTCTCCGAGTAGATGCCCAGCTCTTTCGAGGTTTTTTCCTTGGCGCCGACATAGACCTGCGAGGCTGGGTCGGCGCCGACCAGCACCGTGACCAGCCCGGGCACTACGTTATGCTTTGCTTTAAGCTCGGCAATCTCCTTTTTAAGTTCCTCACGAATCTCCCTAGCAACCTCGGCACCTTTAATAAGTTGTGCTGTCATTTTCTACCCCCTTCCATCGATGAGTTTTTTCATCAAATCGCCGACTGCCTTCACCGCCCGGGAACTATCGGGCATTTCAAGCAGCGGCTTCATCTGAATGTCATAGTTAGCTAGTTCTTTATCCACAGGGATAATGGCGACGGGCTTTATCCCCAGTCTTTTCAGTTCCTCGGCAACCAAGGGGTCGAGGCCGTCGGGTACCTGGTTGATAATCACCGACTGCCGCTTCACCACCAGCTCGAGCTCTTCAACCAGCTCAATGATGCGGGCTACGGCGCGTACCCCCTTCACAGTATGGTCGGAGACAATAAGCAATTCGTCGACATCCTGGGTCGTCCGCCGCGAAAGGTGCTCCATCCCCGCCTCGTTATCCATAACCATATAGGGATAGTTACCGGAAAGCGTGTCGGCGAATTTTCGCAGGATGAGATTGGGGTAACAGTAGCAGTCAGGCCCCTCTCCCCTTCCCATGGTCACCAGGTCGAGCCCCTTGGCTTCAACGATAGTCTCGTTCAGCTTAAAGTCCAGATAGGCTTCCTTGGTCATACCGGGGGGAATGTTTATCTTCTCGTCGTTAAAAGAGGCGATAATAGAGCCGACCGTTTGTTTTATGTCAAGCCCCAGGCTCTCCCCCAGGTTGGCATTGGGGTCGGCATCGATAGCCAGAATCGGCCCCGCCCCCTTCTTCATCAGGTAGCGTATGACCAGGCTGGCCAGCGACGTCTTGCCGCTGCCGCCCTTGCCAGCTACAGCAATACTGAAAGCCAAACGGTTGTCCTCCGTTTAAAATAGTCCGGTGACCTTACCCGTGTTTACGTCGATATCTACTTTTCTAAAGGCCGGGCTGGAGCTTGTCCCCGGCATCAGGGTGATGGCGCCCGCGCAGGGACAGAGGAACTTGGCTCCGGAGTAAATGAGCACGTCGCGAATGGGCAGTGTCCAGCCCTTGGGCACCCCTTTAAGCGTGGGGTCGTGGGTGAGGCTCAAGTGAGTCTTGACCATCATGGTGGTGTACTCGTCGTATTTAGGGTCAGACTCAAATCTCTTGGCTTTGGCTTCCGCATCGGGGGTCCAGGATACGCCATTAGCGCCGTAGACCTCTTTGGCAATTATAGCCACCCTATCCCGCAGCTTCATTTCCTGCGGATAGAGGAACTTGAACTCATTCTCTTCCTCACAGGCGTCCTTAACGGCGTCGGCTAATTCCAGAGCACCGTCGCCGCCGTCGGCCCAGTGCGTGGATACGGCGCAGCGCGCACCCGCCGCTTCCGCCGCCTTCCTCACCAGAGCTATCTCCGCTTTGGTGTCGGTGTGGAAGCAGTTGATGCATACCACCGGGTTTATGCCCGACTTACGGATAACACCGATAAGGTGCTGCATATTGGGCAGGCCCTTTTCCACCAGTCCCACGTTCTCTTTGGTGTACTCCTCAGGCAGCGGAATGCCCGCCACCACTTTAGGACCGCCCCCATGCATCTTGAGAGCCCTGATAGTGGTGGTCAAAACCGAAACGTGGGGTTTGAGACCACTGTAGCGGCATTTTACGTTCCAGAACTTCTCAAAGCCAATATCGGCGGCAAATCCACTCTCGGTAATGTGGTAATCGAACATCTTTAAGCCAATGCGGTCGGCGATAATCGAAGACTGCCCGACGGCGATATTAGCAAAGGGCCCGGCATGCACCATGCAGGGCTGGTATTCTACGGTGCAGAGCAGAGTAGGATTAATAGTATTGCGCATCCAGGCGGTCATGGCACCACCCACCCCAAGGTCACCCGTGGTAATCGGTTTGCCCTTCTTATCGAAGGCGACGGTGATGTTATCCATTCTCTCCCGAAGGTCGGCCAGGTCGCGCACGATGGAGAGCATGGCCATCAGCTCACTGCTTACGGCGATGCCGAACTTAGACTGCATGGTAAAGCCGTCCATGCGCCCGCCCAGACCGATAACGATGTTACGCAGGCTCTGGGCACAAAAGTCCATAATCCAGCCCATCTCCACCCGCGTGGGGTCGATGTTGAGCCGTTTCATCTTGGTCAACCTGTCCAGCTGCTCGTCGTCGTAGTTGCGCTCGTGCTGCATGCGGGCAGTCAGCGCCACCATAGCCAGGTTATGGGCATTCATAATGTCGTTGATGTCACCGGTAAGCCCCATGGAAAACTCGGTCATGGGGATGAGCAGGGCGTTGCCGCCCCCCGCCGCCGTGCCCTTGATGTTCATGGTGGGACCGCCCGAAGGCTGCCTCAGGGCGCCGCCGACGTTTAATCCCCGCTTACCCATGCCCTCCATAAGCCCGCAGGAGGTGGTGCTCTTCCCCTCCCCCAGCGGCGTGGGCGTTATCGCCGTTACTTCGATGTACTTGCCGTCCGGTTTATTTTTGAGACGCTCGATAATCTTGGCGAAGTGAGCCGGCATAACCTGCCGTAGGGGATAATCTCGTCCTTCTCCAGCTTCAGCTTCTCCCGCCACTGGTCGGGGGTGGGCATGTTCTCCTCAGCCGCCTCCGAAATCTGCCAGTCCTTTAGTTTTACTGCGTCGTAGGCCACGGGAACCTCCTCTTTTTTTCTATTTTGTCTTCGCTGGCGCCTTAACGGCGGACAGCAGGGCTCTATAGATATTCCTGACTTCGCCAGCCACCTTGGGGCTGGCATCAAGGATGGGGAGATTAGCCAGGTCGGCGTCGACCAGGGCCTGGTCGTAGGGGATAAAACCGAGGAACCTGAACTCGGGCAGGCTGGAGGTGATAAATTCCTTCTCAGGTTGGCTGCGGACTTTGTTAGCCACAATAGCTATATTTTTCAGGCCGATTTCCTGGGCCAGGGTGGCGATTCGGCGGGCGGTCTCGATACTGCGCCGCCCCGGCTCGACGACCACAATTAGTATATCCACCGCCCCAGCCGTGGCTCGGCCCAGGTGCTCAACACCGGCCTCCATATCCAGAATAACGACTTCGTCTCTTCTCAGGAGAAGGTGGCTAATCAGTGCTTTCAACAGGGCGTTTTCCGGGCAGTAGCAACCAGTGCCCCCCTGCTTCACCCGCCCCATCACCATTAATCTTACGCCGTTATATTTTTGAGAATACTTCTCGGGTAAATCGTCTACTTTAGGATTCAGCTTAAAAAAGCTGGATGACTTACCCGCGGGCGCGCCCGTGCGCTCCTCAATGAGCTCGCTCATCTCTGATATAGGGACTATCTTCTCGGCATGGGGAAAACCGAGGGTGGCTGCCAGATTGGCATCAGGGTCGGCATCTATGGCCAAAACACCGTAGCTAGCCTCAGCGAAAGTTCGGGAAAGGAGAGAGGCTAACATAGTCTTCCCCACTCCGCCCTTACCGCTTATAGCAATCTTCATAAAAACCTTGTTTTTACCACAATGAAGCTGAGACTTCAAGGGGAAAGTACTCAGCTCCAACCGCTAGTGTTATCGGGTAACGCCCAAACTTTAGTTTAGCCGACTGCGGGATAGAAGTCAAGCAAATACAGCTATGGTTAGTTCTTCTTAACCACATAGCGGACAATGGTCTTGGGCACCTTGGCATCGGGTTTGGTCAGGTATTCTTCTTCATGAGCACCAGCTAACTGGTAGCCGCTGTCCTCAACGAACTTGTGCAGGCGCTCAACGGTGGGTTGTTCCTGGTCATAAGCGCCGAGGTGAAGAATCTGGGCTACGGTGCCGTAGTCCCAGGTCTCAAGCTTGACCTCTACTCCGGGGACCTTCTGGGGTAAAGAAGTGGTATCCTCAGGCACGGGTATGCCGGTGATGATAGTCCACTGCTCCTTAGGGACAAGAAGGCCGTCGGGGTAGCGGCTGCGAGGTGGGCTGACCTTGAAGGTAGGCAGTCCCTTCTTCTTGAGGTCAAACTTTAGAGTGTAAA
>CAZRIU010000091.1:0-4731 GCA_964600245.1 uncultured Dehalococcoidales bacterium | reverse complement strand
CTCCAGCCCGGCCAGCGTTAGCGGGTACATGGGGAAGAGCTTGCCAATCATCTGAACCGTGGTGTGAATCCAGAAGCGCGGGTCGTCGGGGTTGAGCCAGACGCTGTGGTCAAAGTGGTCGCGGATTCTCTTCAGCCAGAGTATGCCCGGTATCTCGTTGCGCTCGTAGTAGTTTATGGCGCCGTAGCGCTCGGTCAGCTCCCAGGGGCCCATGCGGGCGTCGCCCACCACCAGCAGCTTGTAGTCGGACTCTAAAGTGCGCAGCAGGTGGACGGTGCTCACCGCGTCCACGCGCTCGACGTCTTTGTAGAGGTAGTCGTAGATGCAGTTATGGAAGTAGTAATACTGAAAATCTCGAAAATGCGTGCTGGAGTGCGCCGCCGAGAAGAGCTGGCTGCATAGCTTGGCGAAGGGCTCCATGGAGCCGCCGACGTCCATCAATAAAAGCAGCTTGACCGTGTTCTTGCGGCTGCGCTGCCAGATAAAGTCGAGGTCGCCCGCGTTCTTGGCGGTGGCTTTAATCGTCCCTTCCAGGTCCAGTTCGTCCTCTAAACCGGTACGGCGCAACTGCCTCAGTTTTTTGAGCGCCATACCTATCTGGCGCACGTCTAAGGTCAAATCGCTGCGGTAGTTCTTGAACCTACGCTCTCCGGCAATCTGCACGGCGTGCCTGCCCCCCGACTGCCCCCCGATTCTGATGCCCGCGGGGTGATAGCCGGAGTGCCCGAAGGGAGAGGTACCTCCTCGCCCTATCCAGTGGCCGCCCCCGTCGTGTTGCTCGGTCTGTTCTTTGAGCCGCTTCTCCAGCTCCTCAATGAGCTTGTCGAAGTCCATGCTCTCGAACTTGGCCCGCTCCTCCTCGCTCATGAAGAAGCGGTTTAAGGGGTCTTTGAGCCAGTCCAGTACCTGCTCGGTAATCTCCTCAGGGGCCTCCACTCCCTGGAAATAGTGCTGGAAGGCGACGTCGTACTGGTCGTAGTAGGCTTCGCTCTTGACCAGGATGGCCCTAGCCAGGAAATAGAACTCGTCCAGGTCTTTGATGTGCCCCTTGGCCAGCGCCTCCATGAGGGTCATCCACTCCACCAGGGAGACGGGGACCTTGTTTTGCCTGAGGATATAGAAAAAATCGGTGAACATTTAGCGCCGCCGAATGACGAAGTTATTGACGAAGTAGTCGTAGTCGCTCTCTTTCTTGAGCAGGGTGCCGACAAAGGGCATCTGCTTGGCGACATGCTCGTGGGGGATGCCGCCGGCGATGAGCGCCCGAATCCAATCAATGAGCTCGCTGGTCGAAGGCTTCTTGCGGAAATCGTCAATTTCTCTTAAGGAATAGAAAGCCTTCAGGGCGGCGCTGAGCAGGCTGTCCTTGATGTCGGGGAAGTGGACTCTGACGATTTCCTCCATCAATTCCGGTGTCGGGAACTCGATATAGTGAAAGATGCAGCGCCGCAGGAAGGCGTCGGGAAGTTCTTTTTCGGCGTTGCTGGTGATGACGGTTATGGGGCGGTGGATGGCGGTGACGGTCTCGTTGGTCTCGGGGATATAGAAGCTCATCTCGTCCAGCTCGTTGAGCAGGTCGTTGGGGAACTCAATGTCGGCCTTGTCCACCTCGTCAATGAGCAAGACCACCTGCTCCGGGGCGATAAAGGCCTGCCCCAGTTTACCCAGCTTGATGTACTGCTTGATGTCGGAGATATCCTTGTCGCCGAAGCGGCTGTCGTTGAGCCTTTGAACGGTATCATAGACATAGAGCCCCTCTTGGGCCTTGGTCGTCGACTTCACGTTCCAGGTTATTAATTTCTTGCCCAGTCCCTGGGCGATGCTGTTGGCCAGCAGGGTCTTTCCCGTCCCCGCCTCCCCTCTGATTAACAAAGGCCTCCCTAGGGCAATGGAAACATTGACCGCATTCTCTAGCGGTTCCGAGGTAACGTAGTCGGCCGAGCCGCTGAATTGGGCAAAACTATCCTTTTCCACTACAATTTGCCTCCTGAAAGATTTGCCGCGGACGCTTGCGTCGCAGCTGAAATGTCGCTTTTAGAGGGTTTTAATCACACCCACATTGAATTATACCCGAGAGGGGGCGTGGGAAGCAAACTTGCTAAAATTTGAATTCCAAAAGTGGAGTCAAGTAAAATATAACTATATGAACGTAAAACTGCTCAAAGTCGCCCTGCTCTGGCTGATTCTGGCGTTAGCGCTGCCCTTGCTAGCGCTGTCCTTTACGGCGGGCGTGGCCAGCGCCGGCTGCCCCTGCGAGGGCGGTGGTACTCCACCCCCCACTCCCCCTGTAACCAAGACCATCTGCGTTGACGTCAGCCCGGGCGGCGCTGGCGATGTCGAGGTAGAGAGGCAACTGCCCTACTCCTATCCCTTTACCCGTACCGTGGTGCAGGACGAAAACGTCTACCTTGAAGCGTTGCCCGCCGATGGCTATTACTTTGTCGGCTGGGGCGGAGACCTGAGCGGCAGTGAGAGCCCGATATACGTAAGGATAATCGAAGATACCAACATTACCGCCCACTTTTTCCCCGAAGAGATCGTCTCCGAAGATAATGTGCTGCGGGTCGTTTTCCCGGCGGGCACCGTTGTCCGGGATGGAGACGGCAACCCTCTCGCTGGTCTGGAAATTGCTATTAATGAGACACCGCTGCTCCCACCCCCCGAGGCTGATATTGTCGGGCTGCCCTATGAACTGGGACCCCACGGGGCGACCTTCGACCAGCTGGTTAGCCTGAGCTTCAGCTACGATCCCTCTCAAATCCCTCCCCGGATAGCTGAGGAAGAGCTGGTTATGGGCTACTACGACGATGAAGCCGAAGAGTGGCTGGTTTTGCCGTCGGTGGTCGATATGGCCAATGACACCATTACCGCCTCGATTGACCACCTGAGCACCTTCGCCGTCATTGCCCCCAACCCCCCGCCGCTGCCCGCTGACTTCGCCATCAGCGCGCTAAACGTTTCGCCGCTGGAGGCTGACATCGGCGAGACGGTTACGGTAAGCGTCCTGGTGACCAACACGGGCGAGCTGGCAGGCAGCTACACCCTGAATCTCAGGCTGGACGGAGCGGCAGTCGAGACCAGAGAGATAACGATGGCTGGCGGTAGCCAGACGGCAACCTTTACTACGTCCAGGGATAAAGCCGGCACCTATGCGGTGGAGGTTAACGGCCTTGAGGGCTCGTTTACGGTCTTGGAGGCGCCTCTCTTACCGTTGGCGCTCCCCAGCGCGGTTATCTGGACGATATTAGGGCTGGCTATAGCGGCCTTAGTGGTTTCGGCCATTATTGTCCCCATTGTCTCAGTGCGCTGAGACTACGGCTATTAATACTAGACTCCCTTGCCAAAATTTGAATATCAAAAGTGGAATCAAGTAAAATATAACTATATAGACCAGATGAAGGTGGAAATGATGAATGTGAAACTGTTTAAAATCGCTTTACCCTGGCTGGTACTGGTGGTGCTGCTGCCCGTGCTGGCGTTATTATTCACGGCGGGTCCGGTCGGAGCCGCCGGCTGCTGTGGATACGGTGACTCGGATCCTCCCGCCACCGCTATTGTTCGTTTTTATGTCGGCCCCAGCGGCGGTGGCGATGTCGAGGTAGAAGGACGACTGCCCGGCTCTTACCCCTACGTCCGTATCGTGGAGGTGGGCGAACGCTTCCATCTTGAGGCGATGCCAGCGGATGACTATTACTTCGTCGGCTGGAGCGGAGACCTGACCGGCAACGAAAACCCGACGGAGATAACCATAGGTGCCGATACCAACATCACCGCCCAATTTTTCCCCGAAGAAATTGTCTCCGAGGATAACAGACTGCAAATCGTCATCCCGGTGGGCACTATCGTCCAGGATAGTGAAGGCGACCTGCTCTTCGGTATAGAGCTAGCTGTCGCCGATACGCCACCACCCCCCGAGGCGTATATCGTCGGGCTGCCCTATGAGCTGGGACCCCACGGGGCAACCTTCGACAGGCCGGTAACGCTGCACTTCATCTATGACCCCGAAGAAATCCCCCCTGGCGTAGCCGAAGCCGACCTGGATCTGGGCTACTACGACGATGAAGCCGACCAGTGGCTGGTTTTGTCTTCAGGTGTCGATATAGTGAGGCATATCATTTCAACCCGGGTCGACCACCTCAGCACCTTCGCCGTCATTGCCCCCCTACACGTGCCGACGCCCGCTGCCTTCACTACCAGCACGCTTGATATCTCGCCGCTTGAGACTGATATCGGCGAGACGGTAACGGTAAGCGTCCTGGTGACCAATACGGGCGAGCTGGAAGGCAGTTACAGCCTGAATCTCACTATAAACGGGACGGTAGTCGAGACCAGGGAGATAACCCTGGCTAGCGGCAGCCAGACGGTAACCTTTAGCACGGTCGGCGACGAAGCCGGCCCCTACTCGGTGGAGGTTAACGGTCTTGAGGGCTCGTTTACGGTCAGGGAAGCGCCAATACTCTCGACCGGGCTCTCCAGCACGGTTATCTGGACGATAGTAGGGCTGGCTATAGCGGCATTAGTGGTTTTGGTTGTCGTCATCATTGTCAAAATGCGCCGAAGGTATGACGACTATTACTATTACTACTAACATTGTCGCTAGCCTCCGGCGGTGCCGATAAGCTCGGCGATATCCTCTATTCTGCTCCGTCACTTCTCCGGGGGCTCTGGGGTTGGCATTATAGTTCCCCGTTCCTTAGCTCGTCAATAAAAGGCGCATACGCCCGATAAATA
>CAZRIU010000090.1:0-4782 GCA_964600245.1 uncultured Dehalococcoidales bacterium | reverse complement strand
CTTTGGTGGAGCCGGGGGGATTCGAACCCCCTACCTTTTGACTGCCAGTCAAACGTTCTCCCAAGTGAACTACGGCCCCACAAAAGCAATAGTTAATCTAGCAGAAAATGGCCTCGGGCGCAACTAGACGGGAACGCCCAGCGCCCGGAGGATGCTGCCCAAGCCCCAATAACCCGCCGACGCCACCGTTATCCCCTTAATCGTCTTGCCTAGCAAGGAAATAAAGACAAAGCGCCAGATGCCGAAGCGGAGCGCCCCCGCCGCCAGCGCCGCGGGATAGAAAAAGGGGTTGACCACCGCCGAAAGGATAAAGAGGGTCAGCGAGCCCCGTCTTTCCACCCAGCCCATCATGCGCGTGTAGGCGGACTTAATCTTGCCTTCCTTCATATCATGGAGGGCGGTGCCACCACCGTAGCCCGTCATATAGATGGAAAGCCCGCCCAACGTCTCGCCCAGACCAGCGGCGATACCGACGAAGATGGGCCCCATGTAGGGGGCAAAGGCAGGCTTCATTACCGTGCCCAAGGCGAAAACCACCGGCGTCATCGGTATCGGGGCGATGATAGTGGCACCGCCGAAGACGCTGATGACGAAGGCGCCGAGATAGCCGTAATGCTCAAGAGCGCGTATCTGCTCCCAGAAAAAGAAGACCAACACCACCACCGTCGCCGTTAGCAGTAAGCCGCCGATGCCGACGTAATACTCCCACCGCTTCGCCGCTCTCTTGAGCCATTCCAAGTCAAAGCGCACCCTTCACCTCGCCTCTTTCCGGATGCAAAAATTCCCCTCTATATTAATGTTATCATTAATAAATATCAAGAATTTATGTCTCGGCTTCAGGCGGCGGCTTTGGCTTTTCTCTTGAGGGTGAAGGTTAAGCCCTTATCGCCCAGGTCGACCTTGACCGTGTCGCCTTCTTTGAACTCGCCGCCCAACAGCTTGCTGGAAAGCGGGTTTTCGACATAGCGCTCGATAGCCCTCCTCAAGGGCCGGGCGCCGTAGACCGGGTCGTAGCCTTCTTTGACCAGCCAGGACTTCGCCTTGTCGCTGAGCTCGATGCTGAGCTTGCGGTCAGCCAATCGCTCCTGCAGCTCTTTGACCAGCAGCTCGACAATCTGCCGCAACTGCTCTTCGCTGAGCTGGTGGAAGACGATTATTTCGTCGATGCGGTTGATAAACTCAGGGCGGAAGGTCTTCTTCATCTCCGCCAGCACCCTTTCCTTCATGGTATCGTAGTCGAGCTTCTGGCCCTTGGACTCCGGCTTGGCGGCAAAGCCCATGCTCATCTGACGGCGGATAAGCTGGGCGCCGACGTTGCTGGTCATGATGACCACGGTGTTCTTGAAGTCCACGGTGCGACCGTGGCCGTCGGTGAGGCGCCCGTCGTCGAGTATCTGTAAGAGACTGTTGAAGACCTCGGGGTGCGCCTTTTCCACCTCGTCGAGCAGGATCACCCTATAGGGGCGCCTCCTCACCGCCTCGGTGAGCTGGCCGCCCTCGTCGTAGCCGACATAGCCGGGAGGAGCGCCGATGAGACGGGAGACGGTGTGCCTTTCCTGGTATTCCGACATATCCAGGCGCACCATGGCGTTCTCGTCGTCGAAGAGGAAGCGCGCCAGTGTCTTGGCCAGCTCGGTCTTGCCCACGCCGGTGGGGCCTAAGAAAATGAAGCTGCCGATGGGGCGCTGGGGATCTTTAAGACCGGCCCGGCTGCGCCGTATCGCCTCGGAGATGGCGGTGACCGCTTCTTCCTGGTTTATCAGGCGTTCGTGGATGCGCTCTTCCATGTGGAGGAGCTTTTCGGCCTCGCCCTCGAGCATCTGGGAGATGGGGATGCCTGTCCACTTGGAGATGAGCTGGGCGATATCTTCTTCGTCAACAATCTCGTCGAGCTTCTCTCCTTTGAGCCATTCGGCCTTCGCCTTATTATATTCGTCCTCCAGGCGAAGGCGTTCAGCTTTAAGCTGAGCGCTCTGCTCGAAGTCCTGTCGCTGCGAGGCAGCTTCTTCTTCGTTGGTCAGTTCCTTTAGCTTTTGCTCCAAGGATTTCACCTCGGGCGGGGCGCTCTCGGTATCGATGCGCAGTTTCGAGGCGGCCTCGTCAATAAGGTCGATTGCCTTGTCAGGGAGGTGACGGTCGGCGATATAGCGCTGGCTGAGCCTGGCCGCCGACTCCAGCGCCTCGTCCTTGATTTTGACCTTATGGTGCGCCTCATAGCGGGGGCGCAGCCCTTTGAGTATCTCGATGGTGGCATCGACGCTGGGCTCGGTGATGAAGACGGGCTGCAGACGCCTCTCCAGCGCCTTGTCCTTTTCGATGAACTTGCGGTATTCGTCCAGGGTGGTGGCACCAACGCACTGCAATTCGCCGTGAGCCAAGGCTGGTTTCAACATATTGCTGGCGTCGATGGAGCCCTCAGCGGCACCGGCCCCGACCACGGTGTGCATCTCGTCGATAAAGAAGATGACCTCGCCCTTGGCCTGGCGGACCTCGTCCATGACCGCCTTGAGCCTTTCCTCGAACTCGCCGCGGAACTTGCTCCCCGCCACCAATGCCCCCATATCCAGGGCAACTACCTTACGACCCTTGAGCGAATCGGGGACATCGTCGGCGACAATCTTTTGCGCCAGCCCTTCGGCGATGGCCGTCTTGCCCACGCCAGCTTCGCCGACGATGACCGGGTTGTTCTTGGTGCGGCGGCTCAGGATTTGCATCACCCGCTTAATCTCGTCTTCACGGCCGATAACCGGGTCGAGCTTGCCCTCGCGCGCCATCTCGGTGAGGTCACGCCCGTATTTCTGCAGAGAACGGTATTTGCTCTCGGCGCGGGCGTCGGTGACCCTGTGGCCGCCGCGGAGCTTTTGCAGGGCGGCGTAGACCTTTTCCTGGTCGATGCCGAGGCGCTTTAGGACCTCGGAGGCCTCGCCCCTCTGCTCGCCAGCAATGGCGATAAGCAGGTGCTCGGTGCCGATAAACTCGTCCTTTAGCCGGTCGGCCTCTTCACCAGCCGCCTTGATGAGGTTGGCGATACGGGGGGTGGCGTATAGCTGCCCCGTGTCGTAGGTTACCTTGGGCGTCTTTTCCAGGGCAGCGGCAACTTCCTGTTTTACCTGCTCAAGGTCGACGCCGAGCTCGGCGAAGATATCGCCGACCAGTCCCTTCTCCTGCTGGAGCAATGCCAGCAGAATGTGTTCCACGTCCCACTGGCTGTGCTTATAGTGACGCACCAGCTCCTGGGAGGCGGCTAACGCCTCCTGTGCCTGTTCGGTAAATCTTTCCTGTTTCATGACTCACATACCTTAATATATTTATTGCCGTCTTTAGACTACGGCTCCGGTTCTTCGAATCTGTGGAGCTCCGACTCCAGCTCCTGCACCTGGTTTTGCAGCTCCAGCATCTGCTGCACCATGCGCATAATAACCTCGACCCCCGCCAGGTTGACCCCCATATCTTCCATCAGGGTCTTGACCCGCTTGAGGTGGGTGACATCCCTTTCCGAATAGAGGCGGATGTTGCCCCGCGAGCGGGAGGGCTCAATGACGCCGACCCTTTCGTAGTAACGCAGGGTGTGAGTCCGCACGCCGACCATGCGGGCGGCGATGCTTATCACGTAGCGGGGTTCGTTTTCAGTTGAATCTTTCATGCTAACACCTACCCTTCCTTATCGGGACGGAGCTTACCCAGCTTCTGGAAGAGCTCCTTTTCCTCGTCGCTTAATTTGGTGGGCAGCACCACCTTGACCCGGGCCAGCAGGTCTCCCTTTGACGAATTGCCCAGGTGGGGCATGCCCTGCCCCTTCAGGCGAAAGCTGCGCCCGTTCTGGGTCTCGGGGGGAATCTTTAAAGACAGCTTGCCCTTGGGGGTGGTGACTTTTACCTCCCCACCCAACACCGCCGTCACCAGGGGCACGGAGACATCGACATAGAGGTCATCGCCGCGACGCCTAAAGAGGCGGTGGGGCCTGACCGAGGTCACCAGAAAAAGGTCTCCCTTGACCCCGCCGTAGCCCTCGGCGCCCTTGCCGCTGATGCGGACGCGGGAGCCGTCCTTGACCCCGGGGGGGATCTTGACCTCGAGGCGCTTGCCGCCAGCCATACTCAGGGTGCGGGTGGTGCCGCTGTAGGCTTCTTCCAGGGTTACCTCCAGCGGGAATTCAAGGTCGCGGCCCCTCCTCGGCTGGGGGCGTCCCGCCCTGGCGCCGAAACCGCGCAGCAGGTCATCGAAGATGCTGCCGAATTCCTCCTCGCCGAAATAGACCCTGCCACCGCCCGGGCTGAAGCTCCAGCCCGACTGCTGCCGCGCCTGTTCGAACTGGTCAGCGTACTGCCACTGGTCGCCGTACTTATCGTATTTCTGGCGCTTTTCCCTGTCGGAGAGGACCTCGTAAGCCTCGTTTATCTGCTTGAACCTTTCCTCCGCCGACTTGTCGCCGGGGTTGACATCGGGGTGATGCTGGCGCGCCAGCTTTCGGTAAGCCTGCTTTATCTCACTCTCGGTGGCGCTGCGGCTAACCCCTAATATATTGTAGTAGTCCTTGCCTGCCATTTTAACTTTCTCCAGGTAGGGACTATTATAAGCGATATTAGGTAATTTGTCAATATTGTGAGATGAAAGTTAACAAAATTATTTCAAGGTTGGCCAGAAGTGGCTGCCTAGCTCTTCATCGCCCGAGCGTAAAGCTCCAAAAATTGGTGGAGGATGCGGGCGGTGGCACCCCAGATAACCCTGCCCTGGTAGTTATAGAAGTACGAGGTGACCGCTTTGCCCTCAACGACCTCGTTC
>CAZRIU010000089.1:2165-5080 GCA_964600245.1 uncultured Dehalococcoidales bacterium | reverse complement strand
CGCATGGGGCACATCGAGCTGGCCTGCCCGGTGAGCCATATCTGGTTCGCCAAGGGGATACCCAGCCGACTGGGGCTGCTGCTCGACCTTTCGCCGCGCAGTCTGGAGCGCGTCCTCTACTTTTCGCACTATATCATCACTTCCATAGATGAAGAGGCGCGCCAGGAAGCCATCAATCAGCTGGAAGAAAACTACCTAGAGCAGGTGGAGGCCAAGCAGAACGAGGTTGATGCCGCCATTACCGAGGCGGAAAAGCAGGGCGCTGAGGTAGAGCAGATAACCAAGATGCGGCAGGGCCTGGCTGAGGAAAAAGCGCAGCTCGAGGAGAAGCTCTCCGCCGACATTGAACAGCTAAGGGACCTGCGCCAGAACACCCTGCTCACCGAGAGCCAGTACCTCGACCTTAATCAAAAGTTTGAGCCGGTCTTTAACGCCGACATGGGCGCCGAGGCTATCCTGCAGCTCCTCAAGGACATCAACCTTAACGAATTGCGCAACGAGCTGCTTAATGAGACACGCTCCGCTTCGGGGCAGCGCCGCCGCAAGGCGGCCAAGCAGCTGCAGGTGGTGGAGGCCTTCCGCCGCAGCGGCAATAAGCCGGAGTGGATGATTCTCACCGTGCTGCCCGTGCTGCCTCCCGACCTGAGGCCCATGGTGCAGCTGGACGGCGGCCGCTTCGCCACCAGCGATCTTAACGACCTCTACCGTAGGGTCATCAACCGCAATAACCGCCTGCGTCACCTGCTGGAAATAGAGGCGCCCGCGGTTATCATCCGCAACGAGAAGAGAATGCTCCAGGAAGCAGTTGATTCCCTGATTGATAACGGCAGGCGGGGGCGGGCCATCTCGGTCAGCGGTAACCACAAGCTAAAATCGCTCTCTGACATGCTGCGGGGCAAACAGGGGCGCTTCCGCCAGAACCTCCTGGGCAAGCGGGTCGACTACAGTGGACGCTCGGTTATCGTGGTCGGGCCTGAACTAAGGCTTAACCAATGCGGCTTGCCACGGCGGATGGCGGTGGAGCTGTTCAAGCCCTTTATTATGCGCCGCCTGATGGAGCAGGGGCTTAGCCACAATATCAAGAGCGCCCGCCGCCTGGTGGAGAGAAATAAGCCCGAGGTATACGACATACTGGAAGAGGTGGTCAAGGAGCAGCCGGTATTGCTTAACCGCGCTCCCACCCTGCACCGCCTCAGCATCCAGGCTTTTGAGCCGGTGCTCATCGACGGCAGCGCCATACAGATACACCCCCTGGTATGTTCCGCCTTTAACGCCGACTTCGACGGCGACCAGATGGCCGTCCACGTTCCCCTTTCCAAGGCGGCGGTTAAGGGCGCCCGGGAAATCATGCTCAGCACCCGTAATATGCTGCTGCCCAGCTCCGGTGAGCCCATAGTGACCCCCACCCTGGACATGGTCCTCGGTTGCTACTACCTGACCACGCTCATACCTGGAGCTAAGGGTGAAGGCACTATCCTGGGCAGCTTCGAAGAAGCCAAGCTGAGATACGAACTGGGGCATATCGACCTCAGAGCTGAGATCGAGGTCAGGAAAGAACAGGAAAACGGCCAGAGGATTAAGACCAGCGTGGGGCGCATCATCTTTAACGAGGTGCTGCCTCCCGAACTGGGCTTTTACAACGAAAGCATCGATAAGTCGAGCCTAAAGCAGATAGTCACCGATTGCTATAATCTCTTGAGCAATGAGGAGACGGCGGTGGTGATGGACAGCATCAAACAGCTGGGCTTCCGCTACGCCACCAAGTCGGGGACGACCATCGCCATGAGCGATATTCAGGTTCCCTTAAGCAAGCCCAAGCTGCTGGAGGAGGCAGGGGAGAGGGTGGCTATTATCGAGAACCAATATAACAAGGGCTTAATCACCGAGGACGAAAAATATAATAATACCATCGGCGTCTGGATGGAGACCACCGACAAGATTACTGATGTTATCTCCCAGACCCTCGACCGCTACGGCGGCATCTACATGATGGCGACATCAGGGGCCAAGGGTAACATCTCCCAGATAAGGCAGATGGCGGGCATGCGCGGCCTGATGACCGATCCCTCGGGTAAGATCATCGACTTCCCCATTAAATCGGGGCTGCGCGAGGGCTTAAGTGTGCTGGAGTATTTCATCTCCACCCACGGTGCTCGCAAGGGTCTGGCCGATACCGCCTTGAGGACATCGGACAGCGGCTACCTCACCCGACGCCTTATCGACGTTGCCCAGGACGTTATCACCCGCGAAGAGGACTGCGGTACCACCGACGGTATCTGGATAACGGAGCCGAAGCCAGGGGAACTGCTGCCGTCACTGTCCGAGCGAATAATGGGCCGTCTTGCCGCCACCAAGGTGGTCAAGCCCAAGACCAAGAAGATAATCGTTGACCGTAATGAAGAAATTGACGAGGAAAAGGCGAAAGAGATTATCGACGCCGGCATAACCAAGGTCCAGGTGCGCTCACCCTTAAGCTGCCACTCTCGGCACGGTGCCTGCCAGCACTGCTACGGGCGAGACCTTGCCCGCGGGAACTTGGTTGAACTCAACACCGCCGTGGGCATAATCGCCGCCCAGAGTATCGGCGAGCCGGGCACCCAGCTCACGCTGCGTACCTTCCACACCGGTGGGGTGGTGGGGCTGGATATCACCAGCGGTCTGCCCCGCGTGGAAGAGCTTTTCGAAGCCAGGCCACCCAAGGGCCAGGCTATCATCTCGGAAATAGACGGCATCGCCGAGGTTGTTGACAACGAGGAGGGCAAGCTGATAAAGGTCAGCAGCTTTGAGGTCTACCGTGACGAATACCCCCTGCCGCCTGGCTGGAAGGTTGCCGTGAAAAAGGGGCAAGCGGTGGATATCGGCGCCGTGCTGGCCAACCCGCCCACCGAGAAGAAAACTAAAACGAAAGCCAAAGC
>CAZRIU010000089.1:0-2065 GCA_964600245.1 uncultured Dehalococcoidales bacterium | reverse complement strand
AAAGCCAAAGCTAAACCCAAAGCCAAGGCTAAAGCCGAGTCAGCCGAGCTGACCACCGAAGATAAACCCATCCTGGCGCGCGTCGCTGGCGAAGTAACCATCGAAGACGAGCAGCTGGTTATCAGCTACATGGAGGAGCAGCAGCAGGAATACGCTGTGCCCGCCAGCGCCCATATCAGGGTACAGGATAAGGAGCACATCAAGGCGGGACAGCAACTCACCGAGGGTTCCATCAACCCCCAGGATATACTCCACATTCTGGGCAAGGAAGCCGCCCAGCAGTACCTGGTGGACGAGGTGCAGAAGGTCTACCGCTCCCAGGGCGTGAACATCAACGACAGGCACATCGAAGTTATCGTCCACCGCATGCTCTCCAAGGTGCGCATTGATTCCTCGGGGGACACCGACCTGGTGCCCGGCGAGCTGATTGACATCTTCCGCTACGAGGATATCAACGCCAAGGTGCTGGCGGAGGGGGGCGAACCGGCCACGGCGCACTCGGTGCTGATGGGCATAACCCGGGCTTCGCTCAATACCGACAGCTGGCTCGCGGCCGCTTCCTTCCAGGAGACGACACGGGTGCTCACCGAAGCCTCGGTCAAGGGCGAAATCGACCGACTGGTCGGGCTGAAAGAGAACGTCATTATCGGTAAGCTCATCCCCGCCTGTTCCCCAGTCTCCGAGGACGAGCCCGAACTGGAAGCAGGCGAAGAAGCACCGGCTCTGGAGGGCGAGGAAATACCGAGCCTTGAAGCCGGGGAAGAAGCACCCAGCGCGGAAGCTGGTGAAGAGACCAAAGAGGCCGAAGAGACGCCCAGCGCAGAAGCTGCTGAAGAAACTAAAGAGGCCGAAGCGACTCCCAGCGCAGAAGCCGCTGAAGAAACTAAAGAGGCCGAAGAGCCTGAGGAGTCCAAAGAGCCAGAGACCGCTTAGGCATACAGAGCTTTATTTCAAAGTTAAAACCGAGCCGCCCGAAAAGAGGCGGCTCTTTGTTTTGGCCCGAATTTTATGTGTTATAATTAGATTTAACCAGAGGAGAGAAGAAATAGAGCGCATTGTTTCCGGCAAGCCCAAGACTGAGGACACTACCCTTGACACCAGCCTCCGCCCCCACCGCTTTGACGACTTCACCGGGCAGGACAAGGTCAAGGAAAACCTGAAGATAGCCATCACCGCGGCTAAAGGCAGGGGTGAGGCGCTGGACCATGTCCTGCTTTACGGGCCGCCCGGGCTGGGCAAGACCACCCTGGCCTATATCATCGCCGCCGAGATGGGGGTCAACCTCAGGATTACCTCGGGGCCGGCGGTGGAGCGCAGCGGAGACCTGGCGGCCATCCTCACCAATTTGCACAGCCACGACGTACTCTTTATCGACGAAATTCACCGCCTCAACCGGGCGGTGGAAGAGGTGCTATACCCGGCCATGGAGGACTTTGGGCTGGATATCGTTATCGGCAAGGGGGCGGGCGCCCGCAGCCTACGCCTGAACCTGCCCGACTTCACCCTTATCGGCGCCACCACCCGCTTTGCCCTGCTCAGCCCGCCTTTGCGAGACCGCTTCGGCGCCGTTTACCGCCTCGATTTCTACGATGAGCCGTCCATAAAGACCATCCTGGAACGCTCGGCCAGTATCCTGGAGGTAAAGGCGGATGGCGAGGGCTTGAGCGAGATAGCCCGTAGAGCTAGGGGCACCCCCCGCGTGGCCAACCGCCTGCTGAAAAGGGTCAGGGACTACGCCCAGGTGAAAGCCGAGGGCGTGGCTACCCAGCCAGTAGCCGTTGAGGCGCTATCCAAGCTCGAGGTGGACAGCATCGGGCTGGACGAGGTAGACCACAAGGTGCTAAGCACCATCATCGAAAAGTTCAACGGGGGGCCGGTGGGCTTAGACACCATCGCCGCCGCAATAAGCGAGGAGGCGGACACCATCATGGAGGTCTATGAGCCCTACCTGCTGCAGCTCGGTTTCCTGGAACGGACACCGAGAGGGCGATTAGCCACCCAGCTCGCCTACGAGCATCTGGGGCTGCCCTACAACAAAAAGCCCCCTCAGGGCAAGCTGCTCTAA
>CAZRIU010000088.1:0-5101 GCA_964600245.1 uncultured Dehalococcoidales bacterium | reverse complement strand
TCATCCAGATATCGCCTGTAGCCATGGCGGCGGCGATATCGGTGGAGCCCATACCGGTGGCGAAAGCACCCAGGGCTCCGTAGGTGCAGGTGTGGGAATCAGCCCCGATAACTACTTCACCGGGCAGCACCAGCCCCTGCTCGGGCAGGAGTACGTGCTCGATGCCCATCTCGCCAACCTCGAAGTATATGATTCCCTGTTTGCGGGCGAACTCCCGCATCAGCTTGGCCTGTTCGGCGGAGGCGATATCCTTGTTGGGGGTGAAGTGGTCGGGCACCATCACCACCTTTTCTGGATCGAAGACCCGCTTTACTCCCAGCTTCTGGAACTCCCTGATGGCGATGGGGGCGGTGATGTCATTGGACATGACCAGGTCAACCCGGACGTTGATAAAATCGCCGGGACTTACCTTTTTCTTATTGGCGTGAGCCGCCAGTATCTTTTCGGCTAGAGTCAATATAGCTTCCTTTCTCCGCGGGTTATTTCTTGGTGGCTAGCAGTCGGTTGAGGGCGTTCATGTAGGCTTTGGCGCTGGCGACGATAATGTCAGTATCGGCGCCTCGCCCGGTGTAGGTTATGCCCTCGCTCTCGATTCTTATTAAGACCTCGCCGATGGCATCAATACCCTCGGTTACCGACTTGACAGTAAACTCGGTAAGCTCGTTGGGCACTTTGACTATTCTATTGATTGCCTTGTAGACGGCGTCGACGGGGCCCGTGCCCAAGGCGGCGTCGGCCAAGACCTCGCCCTTGGGGCCGATGAGGCTGACGGCGGCGGTGGGGATGCCCCGGTCGCCGCAGGAAATCTGAACCCGGTCGAGGTGATAGACCTCGGAGACGGTGCGCTGTTCCTCGGCAATAACGGATTCGATATCCCGGTCGGTGATGCCCTTCTTTTTATCGGCCAGCTCCTTGAAGGCGCTAAAGGCGCGGTTGAAGTCCTCCTCTTTCAGGCTGTAGCCTAATTCCGCCAAATGCTCCTTAAAGGCGTGACGCCCGCTGAGCTTGCCCAACACCAGGCTACTGGATGGTATGCCCACCGTTTTGGGGTCCATTATTTCATAGGTTATGGGCATCTTGATGACGCCGTCCTGGTGAATGCCCGACTCGTGGCGGAAGGCGTTAGCCCCGACGATAGCCTTGTTAGGCTGGACGACGAAGCCGGTAAGCTCGCTGACCAGTCGGCTGGCTTTATGTATCTGGTTAGTGTTCACCTGGGTGCTCAGGTGGAAAAAGTCTTGGCGGGTGTTAATCGCCATGACGATTTCCTCCATGGAGGCGTTGCCCGCCCTCTCCCCGATGCCGTTGACGGTGCACTCCACCTGCCGGGCTCCCCGCCGCACTGCCTCCAGGCTGTTGGCGACAGCCAAGCCCAGGTCGTCGTGGCAGTGAACGCTGACGACAGCCTTTTTGATATTGGGCACGTTTTTGATAATGCCCTCAATGAGGTTGCCGAACTCGTTAGGGATGGCGTAGCCCACCGTATCGGGTATGTTGACCGTGGTGGCACCAGCCTCGATGACTGACTTCAGTATCTGGTAGAGATACTCGGGCGCGGTGCGGCTGGCGTCCATCGGCGAAAACTCGATATCATCGGTATATTTCTTGGCCCGCTTCACCATCTCGGCGGCGGTATGCAAAACTTCATCGCGGCTTTTTTTTAATTGATAGCCGAGGTGTATATCAGACGACGACAGGAAGACGTGTATGCGGGGGTGCGCCGCCTCTTTGATGGCTTCCCAGGCGCGGTCGATATCTTCGGGGTTGGCGCGCGCCAGCCCGCATATTACGGGTTTGCGCACCTCCTTGGCGATGAGCTTGACCGCCTCAAAGTCGCCGGCAGAGCTGATGGGAAAGCCCGCCTCGATAACATCGACATTGAGCCGTTCCAGCTGTTTGGCTATCTCCAGCTTCTCCTGAGCGTTAAGCGTCCCCCCCGCCGCCTGTTCCCCGTCCCGCAGCGTGGTATCGAATATGATTACTTTATCTTTTGTCTTAGCCATTGTTTCCTCCTCGGGAGAAATTGCTACAAGTCACAGCGCCGTATCCCCTCCCCAGTGAAGGAGAGGGGCGGGTAAGGATGAGTTTCTTTCTCCCGGAAAAGGAACGCTTGTCGTAATGCATTTTATAATTATAGACTTTCGATTATTTCTTTTTGAGCCAGGGCATCATCTCCCTGAGCTCTTTGCCTACCAGCTCCAGCGGGTGCTCCTCGTCCAGCTTCTTTAGGGCGTTATAGACGGGGCGCCCCGCCTGGTTTTCCGTTATCCACTCCTTGGCGAAGGTGCCGTCCTGAATCTCGGCCAGTATGGTCATCATCTCTTCCCTGACCATATCGTCGATGACCCTGGGTCCCCGTGTATAATCACCGTACTCGGCGGTGTCGCTCACCGAGTAGCGCATATAGCTCAAGCCACCCTGATAGATGAGGTCGATGATGAGCTTGAGCTCGTTGCAGACCTCGAAATAGGCAATCTCGGGCTGGTAGCCCGCTTCCACCAGCGTCTCGAAGCCGGCTTTGATCAATGACGAAATCCCGCCGCAGAGCACGGTCTGCTCGCCGAAGAGGTCGGTCTCGGTCTCCTCGGCGAAGGTGGTCTCGATAACCCCCGCCCGGCCGCAGCCGATACCCTGGGCGTAGGCGAGGGCGATAGCCAGCGCCTTACCCGTGGCGTCTTGGTGTACGGCCACTATTGCTGGCGGGCCCGCGCCCTCGGTGTAAAGCTGCCTAAGCATATGGCCGGGGCACTTGGGGGCAATCATGGCCACATCAATATCAGCGGGGGGCAAAATCTGCCCGTAGTGGATGTTAAAGCCATGGGCGAACATGAGCATCTTGCCCTTGGCTAGCCCCTTTTCCACCGCGCCGTAATAGATATCGCGCTGCAGGTTATCCGGTGCCAGCATGACGATAATATCGACTTCCTTAGCCATAGCGTCGGCTGCCATCACCTTAAAGCCCGCCTTGTGGGCGCTCTTCCAACCCGGGCTGCCCTTGGCTTCGGCCACGATTATCTTGACGCCGCTGTCCCTCAGGTTCTGGGCGTGGGCGTGGCCCTGGCTGCCGTAGCCGAGAATGCCGACCACCTTGCCCTCGAGCAATTTCAGGTTGCAATCCTTATCATAGTATATCTTAGCCATAGTCCGACTCCTTTTATTTAGTTGCCTTTTTTCTTTTGGCCCGAGTCTTGGGTGGCGCTTTCTTCACCGGCAGTGGTCCCGAACCGCCGCGGGTCATAGCAATAAGACCTGTCCTGGCTATTTCTTTAGTGCCGAAACCGCGCAGTAGGTTGAACAGTGAGTTGATTTTGTCCTCGTCGCCAGTGGCTTCGATAATCACCGAGTCGGGGGAGACATCGACGATATTGGCCCTGAAGATATCCACAATCTGGATAATCTCGCTGCGGTTGGCTGAGTTGGCCTTTACCTTAATAAAGGCTAGCTCCCGCGTGATGACGTTATCCCCGGTGATGTCGGAGACCTTGACCGTTTCCACCACCTTGTCCAGCTGCTTCCTGACCTGCTCCACCATGGCGGCGGCTCCGTTGACGACGAAGGTCATGCGCGACAGGTTGGGCGTTTCACTGTGCCCTACGGCGATGCTTTCGATGTTGAAGCCCCGCCGACGGAAAAGGCTCGCCATGCGGTTGAGTACCCCCGGCTTATCCTCCACCAGAGCTACCAGGATATGCTTGGTCGTGGCCATGCTACACCTCTTTTCTCGGCCTTAGATATTGCTCACCGGGAGTTTGGCCGAATCCTTAACCGCTTTAGCCTCTTTTCTCGGTTCTTCGAGAACTTCGGCTAGAGCCGCTCCCGGCGGTACCATAGGATAGACGTTCTCCTCCGGTTCGACGATGAAATCAATCAAAAAGGCGCCCGGCTCCGCCATCGCCTTCTGGATGGCCGGTGCCACCTCTTTGCGGCGTTTCACCCTTAAAGCGGGCAGTCCGTAAGCATCGGCAATCTTGACGAAATCGGGGCTGGAAAGCGGCGTGGCTACATAGCGCTTGCCGTAGAAAAGCTCCTGCCACTGCCTGACCATACCCAGATAGGTGTTGTGAATCACGGCTATCTTGACGGCCACCTTCTCTTGGGCGATGGTGGCCAGCTCCTGTATCGTCATCTGGAGGCTGCCGTCGCCGTCGATGCACCAGACGGTGCTGTCGGGGCAGCCTACCTTAGCCCCGATAGACGCGGGCAGGCCAAAGCCCATGGTTCCCAGCCCCCCCGACGAAATAAAGGTGTTGGGCTTGTCGTACCAGTAGTGCTGGGCGGCCCACATCTGGTGCTGCCCCACCCCGGTAACGATAATCGCGTCGCCCTTGGTCTCTTCGTATATCTGGCGGACGACGTACTGGGGCAAGAGGCTTTCGCCGTCACGGATAATCAGCGACGGGTGCTCTTTGCGCCAATCGTCGAGCTTCTTGACCCAGTCAATGTGCTTGGTTTTATCAACCAGCTTATTTAATTCCCCGAGGACGGCTTTAACATCGCCGACGATGGGCACGTCAACGCGGACGTTTTTGCCGATCTCGGCGGGGTCAATATCAATATGAATGATGTGAGCATGGGGGGCGAAGGCGCTTACCTTGGCTGTCGCCCTGTCGTCGAACCTCATGCCGATGGCGATAATAAGGTCGGCGGCATCAACCGCCATGTTGGCGTAGGCCATGCCGTGCATGCCCAGCATCCCGTAGCTCAGGGCGTGGGACTCGGGGAAACAGCTGGTACCCAGCAGCGTGGTCACCACCGGTATTTGGGCTTTCTCCACCAGCTCCTTGAGCTCGGCGTGAGCCTTGGAGATAATTATCCCTCGTCCGGCGATAATCAATGGCCTTTGGGATTCGCCTATCAGTTTAGCCGCCTTCTTAATCTGCGCCGGGTGCCCCTGCAGGGTCGGCTTGTACTGGGGCAGGTCGACCTTCTTTGGGTAGTTGAATTCCGCCTGTTCCTGTTGAACATCCCTAGGCAGGTCGACAAGCACCGGACCGGGCCGGCCCGTGCCCGCCAGGTAAAATGCCTCCTTCATTATTCCGGGCAGCGAAGCGGCATCCGTAACCAGGTAGTTGTGCTTGGTGATGGGCAGGGTGATGCCGGT